>JBILPJ010000087.1:0-9469 GCA_044373975.1 Flavobacterium sp.
GCCATCGTACTCAAACGATAATTCTGAGATTTATTCGAGTGAATAACCCCAAATTGTCCGTCAAAATGTTCCTCAATTCGCTCGTGAAGCATATCCGAAATCTTCTTATTGTTCACAAAAACCAAAATGCGTTCCATCGATTCATCGGTTTCAAGCAAATGAATTAACAGATTTACTTTCGTGTTAAAATTCGGAACGTTATAACTAATTTGTTTTATGTTTTCTAACGGAGTTCCAGATGCCGCAAGCGTAACTTCTTCAGGAAAATCGAAAAAGTCATTCAAAATCGCATCTACTTCGTCGGTCATTGTTGCCGAAAAAAGAATATTTTGACGTTTGTTTCTCGTCATCATTGCCAAAATAGAAGTCAATTGAACCCGGAAACCCAAATTCAACATTTCATCAAATTCATCAATGACTAATTTTTGCGTATCGTCAAAACGGATTACGCTGTCCAAAGCCAAATCCATCACCCGTCCCGGCGTCCCCACCAAAATATCAATTCCTTGATACACCGATTTTTTTTGCGTGTTGATGTTCACACCACCAAAAATCCCGATGGTTCGCACCGACATATATTTCGTTAATTTTTCCACCTCTTCCACGACCTGCACCACCAATTCCCGCGTAGGAACAAGGATTACAATTTTCGGAGTATCAGTTGGCGTAAATTTGTATAATTTCAATAAAGGCAACAAATACGCAAAAGTTTTCCCCGTACCCGTTTGCGCAATCCCCATCATATCGCGCCCTGACATAATCACAGAAAAAGATTTTTCCTGAATTGGAGTAGGCGTCACGAATCCTAAATCGTCAATTGCTTTTTGAACCGATTTTGGAAGATTGAATTGCTCGAAAGTAGTCATAAAATATAAATTTGCTGCAAAGATACGTTTTTTACACGGCTTCAAAAAGTTTCCACAAACGCTATCAACCAACAACCATAAACCAACAACTTTTTTTGGAGCGAATTGTCCTTTTGTATTTGGAATTGCAATTCCCGCTTTCGGCTATATCTCTCCGCTTCGCTGCGAGGATACCGCCTCAATCGGGGCTGAGGGATTATTCATTTTCTTGCTTTGTCATTGCGAGCGAAACGCAGTGAAGCGTGGTAATCTGTGAAAGCAACAGAAAAACAAAATGAGATTGCTTTGCCACTGATTTAAAGGATTAAATACAAATAAACACAACATTTACCATTTATTTCAATTATAATGATTACGTTTACACTTCCCTTCCAAATGATATAAAGTAATTAAATGCCTATGACCTACATATACTTCTGCACACTCGCAACAATCCTATTTTACATTTCTTGTAGTACTATTCTGAAGACGCACCGATTTGAGCCAATTTGATGATGTTATTTTTTAATATCTATCAATATTAAAACTTTTGTACAAACCTATTTCAGAATAAGACAACAAAAACAAATAAATTATAATCGCACGAGGGGAGAAATTGAACTCATAAATTAACAAAAATATGATGCATTTATTTAAAAATATACTTTCTAAAATTTTGGAATCCGTATTAAATTATTTCTACTTAATACTTTTGATATTTAGTGGAATTTATTTTGCTTATTATATAAATGTAATCTTTAATTCTCCAGAAAATTTCGAAGCTACAAAGACTTATAAGGTTTTATCATTATTAAAAGATATTGCTGTAATTGTCTTCTCTGCAGGAATTTTTACAGCTGCACTAAAATTTCTAGCATACATTAAAATTTTTGAAGTAGAATTTGAAAAATTGTTTAAATCAAAAGATTATGGAGGCAAAATAGAAAGTGCTATTCAGTCAATCACTTTAAGTAAAGAATATTTTGCAAAACAATCGAATATAAAAGATATTTGGAAGGATATGACATTATGTATGTATCAGGAGCAATTCCCCGAACTCCATAATAAAATTTCAGAAATTTTATATAATGATTATTTTGACAATTTATCATACTATTATAAAGATGAAAAAGTAAATTTTAAATTTAGTTCTGTTGGTACAGAACATATTAGAGTAGAGCAATCATGTGTATATGTATTGAAAAGACCTAACACAGATCCTTTTGAATGGATTTTTAAAATTGCTCATTTAAATAATAATGATTACCCGCGTGAGCTAAATATTGAGTTCTTAAATTCTGATGTAAAATACAATCCAAAAATACACCTTACCGAAACTCTTAGAAGTAATAATATGGAGATAATAAAATCAGTAAACGTTACTTTGTCTGGTCAAACGGAATATAGAATTAAAAGAAAACTTGTTGAGGTACAAAATTATAAATTAGATCGTTTTTGGAGTTTCCAAAACGCTAAGATTGTAGACAATTTAAACGTATCAATAGAATTTACTAAAGATTTAAATGTTCTTTTTATTGAATCTAATTCTTCAAATAAATTCACAATAGATGAGGACAAAGCCTATTTAAAATCTTATATGAGCAATCAAATAATACTTCCAGGAGAACAATTTAAACTGTTCTTTTTGAAAGTGTAAAAAAAAATAAAATTAATTATACTAATTTTAATTATATTTAAATAAATTTTATCTTTATTTGCATTAAATAACAAACGAAAAACACACTACCAATTTTTAAATCTTAAAAACAAACATTATGAAAAAACATAATTTTATCAAATTTGGAGGAACGATTGAAGGTTAATAAATTAAATCATTTCAAAAAAGGCTGTTCAAAAAGACAGCCTTTTTTGAAATAAATATATCCACACACAACACCACGACACGACCTGTCGAATATTTCACACAACGGCTAGGGCGGATTTTCAATCCGTCTCCACAAAGACAAGAAAAAAAAGTGGTTTTAATTAAAAAGTTCGAGAATCTGAAATAAATTCAGATTGACAAATCAAATGTTAAATTCAGATTGACAAAACTGGCTTTATTGATGCACAACTCCGTCAGAGTTAAAAACTCTGACGGAGTTAGGCAAAATCATTTATCGGAAATCGGAAATTCGTTGTTTTGGAAAATCTAAGAAGTCTAAAAATCTAACACTCTAATTTGTCTAATTCACTTCTTGAAATAATAATTTGATGTTTTCGTAAGAATTTTTCAAGGCTTCTTGAATTTCTGTAGGATTTTTCCACTCTACTTTGTCGATTCCCTCGTCGATTTGACCTTCGGGAATGCCTTCAAAATCGGTTTGCATTTCGAACCAATGCGTGATTTTGAGTTTGTAAACGCCATTTCGTTTGAAAATATGATACGTTTTTTGAAGTTTTTTAATGATTTTTAAACCATTTACGCCTGTTTCTTCCTCAACTTCTCGCATCGATGTTTGCTCGATGTCCTCGCCTTTTTCAGTTCCCCCTTTAGGCAAATCCCACTTTCCGTTTCTGAAAATGAATAAAACATCGCCATTTTTATTGTAAACCAAACCACCGCCAGCTTTGTTAACGGGGATTTTTGTCTTCAAAACCTTCATTATTTCCTTTTCATCAGGATAAAATAAATAGGCTTTTTGAATTTTATTTTGAAACATTTTGACGATAAGCTGTTTGAAATCAACACTTTCGAGCAAGAACAGTTGGAAATCTGTTTCTTTGAAGATTTCATTTGTTAAGAAAAGTGGTTTATCGTTGACAAAAACTTTATACATTTGTACTATGATTTTTAATAAAGACACAGCCGAAAAAACAGCCGAATTGCTTTTACAAATAAATGCAATTAAATTGAATCCACGAAATCCTTTTACGTGGGCTTCGGGTTGGAATTCACCAATTTATTGTGATAATAGGATAACACTCTCATTTCCAGCGGTTAGAAATTACATAAGAGATGAATTTTCTAAAAACATTGAAAAACAATTTGGAAAACCAGATGTTATTGCAGGTGTTGCCACTGGTGCAATTGGAATTGGAATCTTAGTTGCCGAAAGTTTGGGACTTCCTTTTGTGTATGTTAGACCCGAACCAAAAAAACACGGACGCCTGAATCAGGTGGAAGGTTTTTTGCAAAAAGGACAAAACGTAGTAGTCATTGAAGACTTGATAAGTACTGGAAACAGTAGCTTGTTGGCAGTGGAAGCTTTGAAAGAAGCAGGTGCCAATGTGAAGGGAATGGCTGCTATTTTTAGTTATGGATTTGAAATTGCAACTGAAAATTTCAAAAATGCGAATATCGATTTATATACTTTAAGCAATTACGAAAATTTATTGCCATTAGCAGTTTCTAAAAAATACATCACCGAAGAAGAAGAATTGGCTTTACAAAATTGGAGAAAAAATCCATCAACTTGGGGGAAATAATAGAATAATTATTGGGATTTAATTGCTATTTAATTCCATAAAACAATAAACAAAATGAATTTAGAAAGTCAAAAAGTTACCGTTGAAAAAAGTGCTTCATATTTATTTGAAGCCTTGTGTGATGTTACAAATTTTGAAAAATTAATGCCGGAAAGCATTGCTAAATTTGAAGTTACAGATGCTGATTCTTTTATTTTTGGATTGAAAGGAATGCCTGAAATTAAATTAAAAATGAAAGAAAAATCTGCTAATTCTAAAATTGTTTTAGGAGCAGCAAGCGACAAATTACCTTTTACTTTAACTGCAACAATTGACAGTATTTCTGATTCTTCGTCAGAAGTTCAATTGCTTTTTGAAGGCGAATTTAACGCAATGATGGCGATGATGATAAAAGGGCCAATTAGTAAATTTATTGAAACTTTAGCCGACAATATGCACAAATTATAGCTTTTATAGCGCAATAAAATAATTTGAAAATACCTTTTAGAAATTTCTAAAAGGTATTTTTTTTATGCCTAAAATTTAAAGAGCATTTTGTCGATTAAACCCGTTGATTGAAGAACATTTTTGTACAAACAGCGCATTTAAATTACCTTAACTCATTGAAATACAACAGTTAAATTGTAATGAAAATTTCTTAAAGTACAAATAAATTTATGTTAATTACAGACCCACAATTAAAAAGCAACGATGGCGGAATTAGTTCTATAAAAACTGTTTTTAATATCCATCAAAAGAACATTTCCCGAAAATACATTGAACAAAATGTGCCTTTGGAGGAAAAAGGGTCGAGGATTTCGGATATAAAAAAGTTTTTGAATGCAAATGGTTTCGATGCTAATTTTAAATTATTAGATGTAAATCATATCAATGGAAATGTCAATTCTATCAAGGAATTATTTCCATTTATACTTCCAATTCACACGAAAAAAGGGTTGCATTATGTTGTCATCAATGGATTGAAAGGTCAAAAGCTAAAAGTATTTGATTCGGGAAAAGGTCGTGAATATTACTTGTCATTGCAAGAAATAAAAAAAGTAGCACAATACACCGAAAACGATTGGGAATTGGCCGAAACAGAAGATAAAATAGAAGCTATTTGCACACAAGAATTAGGGGAATACAATATAAATTTCGGCGAAAGCTTACTTGAAAATGGTCATTCAGGGCTTTTCAACAAACTGACTTATTTTAGTTATTTAAAAGATAATTTCGGATTTAAAGATTTTACAACCGAGAAAAAATTCCTAATTGACTTGTTGAAAAATCAGGAAATTGCATCTGTTCCGAAGAATTTCAAGACTTTAAAATTCAATAATAATGGGGTTAAAAATTCATCTCCATTAATATTAGTTGCAAAACCAAACCTTGAAGATGAAAATGTAGCGGTTCCAAAAGAAGAAAATACAAATTTGTATTGGCAACTTTTCAAGCAATTGAGTAAGTTCAAAAAATTGTGGTACATCTATATTTTCGCAGCTTTATTTTCAGCAAGTACAGCCCAAGTTGCAGTGTTTACAAATCAAATTTTGATAGACAGTATTTTACCTTCCTACAATTTAAATACGCTAGTTTTATTCATAATTGGATTGGGAATTTATAAAATTTTCGATGTAATAACGAGTATTTATAAATCATTCGTTGGAATTCATTTAGGAAATGTTTTAGATAAATATTTCTTGTTTTCATTTGATAAAAAAATAAATAATTCAAGTTTGTCCTATATTCATTCCTATAAAAAAGGTGATTTAATGGAACGGGTGAGCGATGCATTGAAACTGAAATCGTTTTTTCTGAAATTTTTCACAAGCATTTTAGTAGATTTATTTATATCCGTTTATTCCTTAATCATCTTATTTTTTATAAATAAAATGCTGACTTTGGTAGTTCTTGGCGTAATGATATTATTTTTTGGATGGTTCAAATTTATAACCCCTTATTTGAAACAAAATGAACGCTTACGGTATATTAGAAAAGCCGATTTTCTATCAAAAATGATGGAAAAAATCGAAGGAATTCAAGTGATAAAAAGTTTTAAAATCGAACAATTCAATACCGATAAAATAGTTGCAAGTATCAATGATTATTTAAAAATCCAACTTAAAAACGGCTATGTTGATTTGATAAATAAAATCGTGGTTTCATTGATAGTAATCGTCTCAACTGTATTTATAATATTGAATTTGACAAAATCCGCAATGGTAAATCAGTTGATTACATTAGGTCAAATCATCACTTTCATTGCGTTGTCAACAAAAGTATTTTCCTCTTTAAAAAGCATATTAGAAGATAATTTATCGCTTCAAGAAAACGAAGTAATCCTAAAAAGATATTTAGATTTTGATGAAGAAATACAAAAAAAAGCAAAAGGCGGAATTGATGATTTTGAAATAGAACAATTGGAATTGAAAAATCTAAATTTTGGTTATTTATCAAATGAACCCGTTTTAAAAAATATCAATTTAGTTATTAATAAATCTGAAAAAATAAAAATTGAAGGTGTAAATGGTTCTGGAAAATCAACATTTAGTAAAATACTAACTACACTTTACGCACCAAATTCTGGAACCATACTTATCAATGAAAGAGATTGGAAATTTTACAGTCAGGAGAAAATGAAAGATAAAATTTTGCTAGTTAGTACAGAAGATATTTTATTCAATGAAACGATTAAAAACAACATTTGTTTAGGAAAAGAGATTCCAATATTAGAAATATTAAATAAGGCGAAACAAATCAATTTCTATGATTTTATAGCTTCAAAAGAAGATGGTTTGGATCTTATTATTAGCGAAAACGGGAAGAATTTATCAACAGGACAACGGAAAAAAATTCTTTTATTGAGAACTATTTTTTCAAAAGCCGAAATAGTAATTTTAGACGAAGTGCTTTCGGGAATGGATAAAGAAACCAGGAAAAAAGTTGAAATTCTAATTGAAGACGACTATTCAAAAACTTACATTATAATTTCACACGAGTCAATATTAAATATAAATTTTACTAAAAAATACAAAATTCAAGATGGAGAACTCTTTTTATTATAACACAAATGCAATCGACTTTATAAAAATATTTTTCAAACTATTCATCGGAATTGTAGTTTTGACATTTGCATTGTTTTTTACTTTGCAAATGAATGATTCCGTAAAATTCAATGAAGGTCAGATTTATTCTGACACACCACAATTGAAAATAAATGCGCCAAATGAAGTTCGTATTTTGAATGTTTTCTTCAAAGAAGGTCAAGAAGTTAAAAAGGGCGACACGATTTTTATATTGGAAAATAAAAAAACGAAATCCGATTTTGATGTTGCAAAAATGGATGTCAAAATGATGACTAACAAAATTTCAATCAATAAAAAATTAATTGCAAGTTCAAAAGAACGTGAAAATTCGATAAAAGAATTATTGCAAATTCAATCAAAAATATTTAATACCGACAGAAAAAAAGCAGAACAAGAAATTAGTTCCTTGAACACTAAAATCAACTATTCCAATCAACAAGCTTCGATTCTAACTGATAAATATGCAACCGATTCTATTTTATATTCAAAAGGTGCGATTTCAAAATATGAATTAATTGACACAAAAAATAAAAATTTAGAAGATAAAAAAGGGCAATTGGATAGCAAATCAAATTTCAGTTTGAAAAACTATGATTTTGAAAATTTGTCGAATAATTATCAGAAAACAAATAATGATTTGAAACGAGCGATTATTGATATTGAGAACCAAATTCAGAATTATAACCGAGACATTATTGAACTTCAGGGACTTATTGCAGATAAAAAATACAACCTAAATTACATTTCAGATGAATTAGGAAAATTATTGATTATTTCACCTATAAATGGAACAATTTCAACATTATTAAACGCCAAACAAAACCTCGAAATTATCAACAAAGGCGATGTGTTGACAATAATTGCACCCAAAAAAGAAACCTTTTATGCCAAGATAAAATTGGAAGAAAAAGATTTGGCTTATGTAAAAAAAGGGCAAGAAATAAATATGAAATTGGATGCGTACAACTATTATAAATATGGTGCTATAAAAGGTAAAATATCATACGTATCGCCTTCAGATATTGACAAAACGTATTATTGTTTGGCAAATATGGAAAAGTACAATCCAAATATTAGATTAAAAGCAGGTTATGTTTTGAAGGGCGAAATAATTATAGAAAAAATGCAACTATTTGAGTATATAATTAAGAAATTATTCAACAAAATTGATGAAAGTGTAAACTAATATTTATGGGAAAATCAATTTTAATATTTTTTGTCATTTTGCAAGTGAATTTGGTTTATAGCCAGGAAAAACTATCCTACAAAGACTGCGTAAATTTAGCCATAAAAAATAATTTATCAATAAAAAGCGCTTCTATTTCCGAGAAAATTGCGGTTTATAAACATCGAACTAATATTGGTCAATTGTTACCCGTAATTACAGGAAATGTTGATAATAAATATTCGTGGGGACGAGAAATTGACCCAACTACGAATGCTTTTATTGATAAAAATTTAAAAGCATATACTGGAAATATGACAGGATTGTTGACATTGTTTTCAGGTTTCTACAATCTGAAAGCTATTAAATCCGCAAAGCAAGAAGTTGAGATAAATAAGGCATTACAACAAAAGATACAAAATGAAATTACTATCGAATTGTCACAAATATATATAGAAATACTATATTTTCAAGAATTGATTATTGCCAATAATGAACAAATATTAGGCAGTGAAAAACAGTTGGAATTTGCAAAATTAAAATTCGATTCTGGTGTAATTGCTGAAAGTGAAGTCTTCAAAATTCAATCTCAAAAAGCCTCGGAAGAATTGGTTTTGGTTACCAATCAAAATCGATTAATTATAAGTGAAATAGAGTTGAAACAGTTATTAAATTTTCCATTAGATAGAAAAATTGAATTGATAAAACCAGCCTTTTTAGTTTCTGAAAAATCAAAATTAGAAGAAAACGAATATGAAATTACAAAGAAAGCAGTTTCGATAAATCCATCTTATTCAATGAGTAAATGGATTGAAAACAAAGCAAAAACCGAAATTGCATTGGCACGATCTGCAAAAATGCCAATTTTAAATTTGAAATATACTTACGGTTCTAACTTCAGTGATAGCGACCCTTTGATTTCATATAACGATCAGATAGACAATAATTTAGCATCGGTATTAAAA
>JBILPJ010000010.1:0-23903 GCA_044373975.1 Flavobacterium sp.
GAAAGAAAGCAAAGGGTAGCGCAATTGGTGTGGGAACATTGGCAATAACCATATGCGTAAATCCAACCACAACTTTTTTTCCAGGTACAAATTTAACTTTACTTGTTTGAAAATAATATTCGGGATTGTCAACATCTTTTGAAGTTGTAAAACGAGCACGCTTCATAAAATAGACGGAATCATTTTCTCTTTTTGTAATTTCAGCTTTAATTCTAAAATCATTTTGCTCGGTTCTGGAATTCCAAACTAAGGCTTTTTTTGTTTTGTAATTAAATCGAATAGAATCGGGTTCGATAACATTTGCTCCTTGTTTGAAAACAGGTAATTGGGTATATTTCCCAGTAGAATCTTTTAAACGCCCAGCATAAATTTCGTTTTTCTCATAATCCATTACGATAATTCCGGCTTTCAACTCAATATCTTGATAGTATAACTCTGCTTTATCGTACAAAGTCATCTGTTTTTTCTTCTGATTTATTTTTTCATAACCAACAGCTGTTCTTTTAATTTTGCCTTCAAGAAGTGCTTTTTTAGTTTTTAGCGTGTCTTTCTTAATCGTATCTGAAACGTTTATCAAATCTTTTACATTGACATTTAATGTTTCTGGCTCATTTTTTGGAGCAATTTCGGTAGATTTTTTCGGTAAATCTTGAGAATACGACTTAGCAGATCCTATTGTTAGGAAAAAAGCTAATAAAACGATATTAAATAAGTTTGTATGCAAAGGTTTAAATGCTATTTTTGTAAAATTATGGCTTAGTTATTGAAGTTTCAAAACTACACATAATTTTCGGTCAAAAATAGTCAAATAATAAATTTATAACCCCAAGGTTCTAATAAAATTAACTTTATATATTTATGTTCATAAAAAATAAAATTAATGTCCTAACTATCATAGGATTAGTTGCAATTTCAATTTCAGGCTTTAGCCAAAGTAAAAAATTCAAAATCACATTAGATGCGGGTCACGGAGCGCACGATTTCGGTGCAGTTTATAAAGGTCACGTCGAAAAAAACATTGCACTTGCAGTGGTTTTAAAAGTTGGTAAAATATTAGAAGAACAACCTAATTTTGAGGTAAATTATACACGAAAAACGGATGTATTTATTGGTTTGGTTGAAAGAGCCAATATTGCAAATAGAGTAGATGCGAATATTTTTGTGTCGATTCATTGTAATGCAAATAAAAATACAGCTGCTGATGGAACTGAAACGTATGTGATGGGTATGTCAAAAAACGCTTCAAACCTTGCTGCTGCGAAAAAAGAGAATGAGGTGGTAACTTTAGAAAAAGATTATAAACAAAAATATGAAGGATACGACCCGAATTCTCCTGAAACCTTAATTGGATTGACATTAATGCAAGAAGATATTTTAAATAACAGTATCTCTTTGGCAAGTAAAATTGAGGATTCTTTTTCATTATTAGGAAAAAAAATAAGAGGTGGTGGTGTTAAACAAGCTCCGTTTATGGTTCTTCATAAAGCGTATATGGCGAGAGTTTTGATAGAAATGGGTTTCATTTCAAACCCTGTAGAAGGAGATAAATTGGATTCAGAAGAAGGACAAAATGAAATTGCAGGCGCCATTGCACAAGCCATAATTGATTATAAAAAAGAATATTTTGGAAACGGTGTTCTTGAAAATGAGGAAGACAGACCTTCTAATAAAATTGATGAAAAACTATCTAAAGACACGACAATTCCTGTTAAAAAACAAGAGAAAATTGTTTCAGAAGTTATTAAAAAAGAAGCTATTAAAGAAGTAAAGAAAGAAATTAAAAAAGAACCTATTAAAGAAGTAGTAAAAGAAATTCAAAATCAAACTGGGATTGTTTTTAAAGTTCAAATTGCTGCAAGTAGTAAGAAAATGGATTTAGACCCAAGCAATTTTAAAGGTTTGAAAAACATTGATTCAGATTTTAACGGAACCATATATAAATATACTTACGGACAAACATCTGATTATTCTGAAGCAAAGAAAAATTTATCGGATGCAAAATCAAAAGGATATGATTCTGCTTTTTTAATTGCTTTTAAAAATGGAAAAAAAATACCTGTTAAAGAAGCTGCTAATTAATGCTACATTAACCAAAGTTTTATTTTAAATTTGTACAAAATATCTGAAATTGAAAATTACTAAAGAGATTAAAACTGGAATATTAGTTCTTTCGTCCATTGCGTTATTTATTTGGGGTTATAGCTATTTAAAAGGAAGGGATTTATTAAATGAATACAAAATCATCTACGTCGAATACGAAAATGTAGAAGGTTTAGCATCGAATGCACCCGTTACAATTAATGGATTGGTTGTTGGTAAAGTTTCAAATATTACACTGCAAAATACAACTGGAAAATTACTAGTTGAACTTCAAGTGAAAAGTAGTTTCCCATTTTCTAAATCAAGTATTATTGCCATTTATGAGCCTGGTTTAATAGGTGGAAAACAAATTCAAATCATTCCAAATTTTGATGATAAAAATCTGGCTGTCAATGGCGATACTTTGAAAAGTGATGTTAAAAAAGGATTGACCGATCTTGTTGCAGAAAAATTAAGTCCATTGCAAGAAAAAGTCGAAAAAATGGTTGTGAATGCTGATTTATTACTTAAAAATTTGAATGATGTTTTGGATACAAAATCTAGGGAAAATTTAAAAAGTAGTATTGCTAACTTGAATCAAACCTTAGCGGAATTTAATAAAGCTTCCATAAATGTAAATGCTATTTTGGCTGATAATAAAAGTAAAATTGACGGAACACTTTCTAATATCAACAAAGTTTCTTCCGATTTTACTAAAATTTCGGATTCATTATCTAAAGCTAACCTTGGACAAATAGTTAAAAATCTTGAGAAAACCCTTGTAAGTGTTGATAAGATAATGAGTGAAGTTCAATCTGGCAAAGGAACTTTCGGGAAAATGATAAAAGACGAATCGCTATACAATAATTTGGATAAAACATCGAAAGAATTGGAGTTGTTACTTCAAGATGTGCGATTAAACCCTACGAGATATGTGAATGTTTCCGTTTTTGGAAAGAAAAACAAACCATATACTAGTCCGAAAGATACCATTTCAAATACTAAAAAATAATACTTTATGAGTTATTTAGACAATATCTTATTTGCAATTATCTTAATTTTAGGTTTTGGTTTTTTTACTATTAATATTAGAAAAATTATCAGAAACATTAATTTAGGACAGGATATTAATCGTTCAGATAATTCTGCTTCCCGATGGAAAAATATGGCAATGATTGCACTTGGTCAATCTAAAATGGTTAAAAGACCAATTGCTGGAGTACTTCACATAATTGTTTACGTTGGTTTTGTAATCATTAATATAGAATTATTAGAAATTATAATTGATGGACTTTTTGGAACCCATCGCATATTTTCATTTTTAGGAACATTTTATGATGTTCTAATCGCTTCTTTTGAAATATTAGCCTTTTTAGTTTTGGTTGCAGTACTTGTTTTTTATGCTCGTAGAAACATTATTAAATTAAAAAGATTCGTTCATTCTGATTTAAAAGGTTGGCCAAAAAGCGATGCCAATTATATTTTATATTTTGAAATAGTGTTGATGTCTTTGTTTTTATTGATGAATGCAGCCGATTTACATTTGCAAAATATTTCAGGAGGTTTCGGTCATTATTCTCAAGTAGGTTCTTTTCCAATCTCTCAATTTATTGCGCCAATTTTCAACGGATTATCAGAATCATTGGTTATGATGATTGAAAGAGCTGTTTGGTGGCTGCATATTATAGGTATATTAATATTTTTAAATTATTTATATTTCTCAAAACATTTGCACATTTTATTGGCATTTCCAAATACTTATTTTGCAAATTTAAATCCTTTGGGACAATTTGACAATTTAGAATCGGTTACAAAAGAAGTGAAATTGATGATGGATCCAAATGCAGATCCTTATGCAACAGCTCCAATTGATGAAAATGCAATTCCTTCAAAATTTGGCGCAAGCGATGTTCAAGATTTGAATTGGGTGCAATTATTAAATGCCTATACTTGTACTGAATGCGGTCGATGTACTTCAGTTTGTCCTGCAAATCAAACAGGTAAAAAGCTATCTCCTCGAAAAATTATGATGGATACCAGAGACCGTTTAGAGGAAGTTGGTAAAAATATAGATGCGAATAAAGGGATTTTTATTCCAGATAACAAAACATTATTAAACGATTTCATCACTCCTGAAGAACTTTGGGCGTGTACTTCTTGTAATGCTTGTGTTGACGAATGTCCCGTAAATATTAGCCCATTATCAATTATTATGGATATGAGAAGGTATTTAGTAATGGAGCAAAGTGCTGCGCCAATGCCTTTAAATGCTATGATGAGCAATATTGAAAACAACGGTGCGCCTTGGCAATACAATCAGCAAGATCGTTTGAATTGGAAAAACGAATAACGAATAACAATAATCACATTAATAATTCTTCTATAGGTGAGTTTAGGAGGGTTCTTAACATTTTAATAAATTAAATACAAACACACAACAAAAATGAACTCAGAAGATTTAGACAAGCAATTAGTTGCTGCATCAGAAAATGGTAACACAATTAGTCCAATTTTACCAGAAGGGGTAAAAAATTATTTAATAGACATTGACGGTACAATTTGTGATGATATTCCAAACGAAGAACCAGAAAGAATGTTGACCGCAGAAGTTTATCCTGATGCTTTAGTTACTTTGAATAAATGGTATGATGAAGGACATATTATTTGTTTTTTTACTTCAAGAACAGAAGAACACAGAGAATATACTGAAATTTGGCTGAAACAACACGGGTTCAAATACCACGGAATGGTAATGGGAAAACCTCGTGGAGGAAATTATCATTGGATTGATAATCACTTAGTTAAGGCAACTAGATACAGAGGTAAATTTACAGATTTAGTTGATAAGGAAGTTACAATTCAGGTTTTTGATGACGAACACCACGAATAAAAAAGACAACTTGTGAGTTTTCACAAATAAATAGATATAATATGTCAGAAAGTTTAGTAGTTCCAACAATGGCAGAAATGTTAGCACAAGGAAAGCAACCCGAAGTTTTATTTTGGGTTGGTTGTGCAGGAAGTTTTGATGATAGAGCAAAGAAAATTACAAAAGCATTTGTGAAGATTTTAAATCGTTCCAATGTTTCTTTTGCTGTACTTGGAACCGAAGAAAGTTGTACTGGAGATCCTGCTAAACGTGCTGGAAATGAATTTTTGTTTCAAATGCAAGCAATGATGAACATTGAAGTTTTGAATGCTTACGAAGCAAAAAAAATAGTTACTGCTTGCCCGCATTGTTTCAATACTTTGAAAAATGAGTATCCAGAATTAGGTGGAAAATACGAAGTGGTTCATCATACAGAATTTTTAAAATCGTTGTTAGATGAAGGTCGATTAACCATTGAAGGTGGACAATTTAAAGGGAAGAAAATCACTTTTCACGATCCTTGTTATTTGGGAAGAGCCAATAATGTTTATGAAGCACCGAGGGAATTAATTCTTAAATTGGATGCCGAATTGGTTGAAATGAAACGTTCAAAAGCCAATGGTTTATGTTGTGGAGCTGGTGGTGCGCAAATGTTTAAGGATGCAGAACCGGGAAATAAAGAAGTGAATATCGAAAGAACAGAAGAGGCTTTGGAAACTAAATCAGACATAATTGCTGCTGGTTGTCCTTTTTGCAACACAATGATGACTGACGGAATCAAAAACAAAGAAAAAGAAGGCGATGTTAAAGTTATGGATATTGCCGAACTAATTGCAAATGCTCAAGATTTGTAATTTTATAAATCAAAATTTAATAAATAAATTAGTATGTATATTCCTTTCGAAAATTTACCAGAAGAATCTAAAATATGGATTTATCAATCCAACAGAAAATTCTCTGACGAGGAATTTGCATCTATTGAAGTTGATTTAAAAGCGTTTATTGAAAATTGGGCAGCACACGGAACCAGTTTGGAAGCGTCATTTGAATTGAAATACAATCGGTTTATTATTCTTGCCGTAAATCAAGAAGTTCAAGCTGCAACTGGTTGTTCTATAGATTCTTCGGTTCAATTTATTCAAAATCTTGAACAGAAATATGAAGTAGATTTATTGGATAAAATGAATGTTACTTTCAAATTAGGAGAACACGTTGCGCATAAAACCTTGATTGATTTCAAAAAAATGGCAAAGGACAAAGCGGTTACAGAAAACACAATTGTCTTCAATAATTTGATAAATAATATTGCTGAATACAATGAATCTTGGGAAGTTCCAGCAATGGACAGTTGGCACAGTCGCTTTTTTTAAAATAAATTCATTTAATGAAATCAGTTCTACTTCGTTTTTTTTTAGTAATAATGCTAATTGCATTCGGAATTTCGTGTTCTACAACCAAAAATATTAAATCTAAAAATCCAATTGCAAATGAATTTGACACCAATTTATTTGTAGATAAAAAACCTTTCAAAAACCCTTTTTTTTCTGAAACAATAGTAGAAGAGCGATGGGTTGACAGTGTTTACAATCAAATGAGTTTCGACGAAAAAGTAGGTCAACTTTTTATGGTTGCAGCCTATTCCAACAAAGATTCTATTCATATAAATTCCATTGATAAACTTATCAAAAACTCTAAAATTGGAGGTTTGATTTTTTTTCAAGGTGGACCCGTTCGTCAAGCCAATTTGACAAATCGTTACCAATCCAAATCTAAATTACCATTGTTTATTGGAATTGACGCAGAGTGGGGTTTGAGTATGCGCTTGGATTCTACCTATCGTTTTCCTTGGAATATGACTTTGGGAGCAATTCGAGATTCCAAATTAATCGAAAAAGTTGGTGATAAAATGGGATTTGAAAGCAAAAGATTGGGCGTTCATTTCAATTTCGCCCCAGTTTTAGATATCAATACCAACCCAAAAAATCCAATTATCGGTTTTCGTTCTTTTGGAGAAAATAAAGAAAATGTTACCAATAGTGCCATTGCATTGATGAAAGGCGTTCAAAAACAAGGCGTTTTTTCAACTGGAAAACATTTCCCAGGTCACGGCGATACAGAAGCAGATTCTCATTTATCATTGCCATTAGTTAGTTTTTCGAAAGAAAGAATAAATGAGGTCGAATTTTATCCCTACAAGAAAATGTTTCAAGAAGGGCTAGCTTCAGTTATGGTTGCACATTTAAGCATACCAAGTTTAGAGCCAAGAATTAATTATCCGACTTCGATATCCTATAATGTTGTTACTAATATTCTGAAAAATCAATTAGAATTTAATGGCTTAATTTTCACTGATGCCTTGAATATGAAAGGCGCCAGTAATTACAAAAGGGAAGATGGAATTCCGTTAACGCCTGGTGATATTGACTTGGAAGCGTTCTTGGCAGGAAATGATATTCTTTTATTTTCAGAAAATGTACCAGCTGCAATTGAAAAAATTTGTTTGGCATATCAAAACGGATTGATTTCTGAATTTAGATTATCACATTCAGTGAAGAAAATATTAAAATTCAAGTATTTTGCAGGTTTAAATAATTTCAAACCTATAAATACGGTAAATTTAATTAAGGAAATTACACCAACTTCCAACGATGCTTTACAATATCAATTGTATGAAAATGCAATTACAGTTTTGAAAAATAAAAATGATATTTTACCAATCAAATCATTAGAAAATAATAAGATAGCGTATGTAAAGTTTGGAGATGATGTCAACAGTTCTTTTGTTTCGACTTTAAAAAAATACACAGAAATTACAGAAGTTGCTAACGAAAATATAGATAGTTTAAATGTGCAATTAAGCAAATTCAATACCATAATTGTTGGTTTTCACAAGTCAGATAAAGCTTGGAAAAAACAAGATTTTACAGAGAAAGAATTATTTTGGTTGCAAGAAATTGCTAAGAAAAACGTAGTTATTTTAGATGCATTCACAAAACCATATTCGCTTATTCCAATTTCCACTTTTGATGAAATTGAAGCAGTAGTTGTTTCGTATCAAAATGCTGATATTGCTCAAGAAGTTTCGGCAGAATTGTTATTCGGGGCAATTGAAGCAAAAGGAAAACTTCCTGTTTCTATTCTTCCAAATTTCAATGTAAATGATGGATTATCAACAGAAAAAATTAATCGTTTAGGATTTTCGACCCCTGAAAATGTTGAAATGAATCCTGCTATTTTGTCTCAAATAGATGTTTTAGCAAAGAAAGCGATTGACAATAAAATGACGCCTGGATTACAAGTTTTAGTAGCTCGAAAAGGGAAAGTGATTTATCAAAAATCGTTTGGTTCACATACTTATGAAAACACTACAAAAGTCAAAAATTCTGATGTTTATGACGTTGCATCCTTAACAAAAATCGTTTCGACATTGCCAAATGTTATGCAATTATTCGATCAAAAGAAAGTGAATTTAGAAACAAAATTAGGAGATATGCTTCCGATTTTCCAAAATTCTGATAAAGCAGCAATTCCTTTTAAAGATTTATTATCTCATTATGCAGGTTTTCAAGCTTGGATTCCTTTCTATAAAGCTACTTTAGACAGTTCAAAAATTCCCTTACCTAAATATTATAGCAAAATTATAAACGATAAATTTTCAAAAAAGGTTGCTGATAGCTTATATATTAGAAATGATTATCACGATACAATTATGAAAATGATTGTAGATAGTAAGTTATCAGTCAAAAAAGAATACAAATACAGTGATTTTACATTTATAATTTTAAAAGACTATTTAGAAAAAATGACTGGCAAAAAGTTGGATGTATTAAGTCAAGATAACTTTTACAATTCACTTGGAATGAACAATACATTATACAATCCATTGTCAAAATTTGATAAAAATGTAATACCACCAACTGAAATCGACACGTATTTCCGTCACCAAATAATTCAGGGTTATGTTCACGATATGGAAGCGGCTATGGAAGGTGGAGTAGGCGGTCACGCTGGGATTTTCTCGAATTCGATGGATATTGCAAAGATGATGCAACTGTATTTACAAAAGGGAAATTATGGAAATGTTCAGTATTTTTCAACCAAAACCTTTGACGATTTCAACACCTGTTATTTCTGTAAAGAAGCAAATAGGAGAGGGCTTGGATTTGACAAACCGCAATTGGGTGCTTCTGGTCCAACTTGTGGTTGTGTGCCAATGATAAGCTTCGGACATACTGGTTTTACTGGAACAATTGCTTGGGCAGATGCTGAAAATGAAATTGTATATGTGTTTTTATCCAATAGAACTTTTCCTGAAGCAACTGTAAATAAACTATCAAAAGAGAATATTCGAGAAGATATTCAGAGGGTAATTTACGATGCAATTGTACGATAAAGAGTATTAAATATTTTTTAACGTAAGTTTAATTGTTCTACAATCAATTTTCGTTACTTTCGTTACACTAAAGTTCAAAAATGAGAATCGCAATAGTTTGTTATCCAACATTTGGAGGAAGTGGCGTTGTTGCTACAGAATTAGGTCTTGAATTGGCTCGAAGAGGGCACGAAATTCATTTTATAACCTACAGTCAGCCTGTTCGTTTGGCACTATTAAATCCGAATGTTCATTATCACGAAGTAAACGTTCCAGAATATCCCTTGTTTCATTATCAACCTTATGAATTGGCTTTGTCAAGTAAATTAGTTGATATGGTAAAACTCTACAAAATCGATTTATTGCACGTTCATTATGCCATTCCCCACGCTTATGCAGGATATATGGCGAAGCAAATGTTGAAAGCTGAAGGGATTAAAATTCCAATGGTAACAACACTTCACGGCACAGACATTACTTTGGTTGGAAATCATCCGTTCTATAAACCAGCAGTTAGTTTCAGTATTAATAAATCGGATGTGGTTACTTCGGTATCTCAAAATTTGAAAGATGAAACCTATAAACTTTTCAATATAAAACGGGAAATCCACGTGATTCCAAATTTTATTGAATTGGATAAAATTAAAATTGATTCAAATATTGCTTGTCATCGCTCGGTTATGGCAAATCCAAATGAAAAAATCATTACACATATTAGTAATTTTAGAAAAGTAAAACGAATTCCAGATATAATTGAAATTTTTTATAAAATTCAGCAACAAATTCCTTCCAAATTAATGATGGTTGGTGACGGTCCAGAAAAAGAAGTTGCGGAAAATTTATGTCAAAAATTAGGAATTTCTGACAAGGTTATCTTTTTTGGAAATAGTAATGAAATCGATAAAATTCTGAGTTATACTGATTTATTTCTTTTACCATCTGAAACAGAAAGTTTTGGATTAGCAGCTTTAGAAGCTATGGCTTGGGGAGTTCCTGTTATTTCTAGTAATTCTGGTGGACTTCCAGAAGTGAATTTTGAAGGCGTTTCTGGCTATTTAAGTGATGTTGGAAATACAGATGAAATGGCACAAAATGCTATCAAAATTTTAAAGGACGATGCTGTTTTAGCTAAATTTAAAGAAAATGCGTTATCCGTTGCAAAGCAATTTGATATTAAAAATATCGTACCTTTATATGAAGACTTGTATAAAGAAGCTTTAAGAAAAAATATATGAAAAGAATTTGCCTGTTATTTGTTAGCGTAATTTTATTTTCTTGTGGTGCGACAAAATCAAAAGTTATTGATAAACCTTTATTTGAAGTATTAACGCAACAACCTGACGGCGGAGGAAATATTCACTTTTTTGAAATAGTATCAACTTCCGATGAATTCAAAATGCTTCAGGGTGATGAAAAATTAAAAGGAAAAATCACAGCAAATGATATTAATGATTCCAATTTCTTAATATTGAATATGGGTGAAAAATCAATTAACGGCTGTTCAATAAATGTTGTCGATGTTCAAGAAACTGAAAATAAAATTATTATTACAGTTCAAGAAACAGAACCAAAAGGTGAAGGAATTGCTTCTGCGGATTATGTTTATCCGTATTGTATTGTGAAGATAAATTCAAAAAAAGATATTATTTTCAAATAAATCGTTCCTTTATTCACATAAAAAAAACCTTTAAGAAATCTAGTAATTACTGAATTTCTTAAAGGTTTAATTTTTTATTTAAAGGGGTATTTTAGAATTTATATCGAAGTCCTAAAGCGATATCAGAACCATAATTATTTTCATAATAACCATTTCCACCAAATTCAGGTCTCAAATCTAAAGATAGTTGTAAAGGAAAATCAAAATTATATTCAATTCCGATATCACCCGCAGCATAAACAAAGGTTCCACTATCTTTGTATCCAGAAATATTAGAATTCCAATTTCCTAGTCCTGCACCAACTCCTGCATACCAATTGAATCCTTGATCAATATTCCAAACCCATTGGTACAAACCAGTTAATTTAATTGCGTTAACATTATGGCTACTTCTCCAACCTAAATCTAATTCTAATCGGTTGTTGGAAGTCAATTCTCTTTGAAAGGAAATCTCAGAACCAAATCCATCATTCGAACCCAAACGAGGTCCTAAAGCATTTTCTGAAGTTTTTTGAGCGTTTGCAATAAATGCAAATCCAAATAACATTGTCGTAGATAAAAGAATTTTTTTCATAATTATATTATAAGTGTTTATAATATAATAACGCATTATAAAAGGAACTATTGTAAAATTTAAACTACATTTAATAAAAAATAATTTACATTAATTACTTACATCATAAACATCTAAAAACTCATCTTGGGTTTGACTTCCTGTAGAAGGAATTGGCAACGTAATTCCACCTGGAATAGAGTTTAATTGGTAATTAATCAATGTATTAGTATGAACCATACCGATATTTTTAGCATAATATTGATTTGAAATAACTACATCTTGAGGACTTAATATAGTTGCAGTTATAGGGAATCCTGAAACCGAAACAGTAGTGGTTATTTTTGCATTTAAAATAGTTTTTACTCTTTTTACATCTGTATAGACTTGACCGTTAGAAGTATAAGTCGGCAATGTTTCTATTGCAATAGATTTTAATATATAATCAATAACTAACGGATAAGTTTGTACGGTTTGATTTATTGTACCAGTTACAATTCCCAATTGTTGGTTGTTTGTAGCATTTTCATTAAAAATAACAAAATCAGTTACACTTAGATTTATTGGAACTCCCACACCGAAATCCAGAGCTAAAGTACCAGTCAATAATAGTGAAGTACCTTCTTTTCGTAATCCATTTTTATTTAATGAATTTGAAAAGAAACCAACTGGAGCATTTTTGGTTTTAAATTTTTTATAAATCTTGGCATTGATTGTTGTATCGTTTGAAATATATAATGAATCTCTTAAAGTTTGGGCATTTGTATTTACATTATATGTCCAGAAATTTCCATTAGTCAAAGGAATATAATTTATTTCAATTGGGATATTATCATCGCCGTTAGAATCTGACGAACAAGAAAATAGAAATGAAAATGCTGCGAATAATGTGATTAATTTGAATTTCATAGTTTTAAATTTTATGCTAATGTAAGAAAAACTATAACAATTGAATATATAAACCCTATTTTTTATTAAATCAAATTAAAACAGTGATTTTTCTATATAAAAAAACCCGAACATTAGCTCGGGTTTAATTTGTGGGGAGAGCAGGATTCGAACCTGCGAAGTTCACACAGCAGATTTACAGTCTGCCCTCGTTGGCCGCTTGAGTATCTCCCCAAAAGATCAAGAATAATAATCTATCCCTGTCAAGCGGTTGCAAATATAGCAACACTTTTCAGCTTTCCAAACTTATTTAGAACTAAATTTTGACAGTATTTTTAACGTGTTGGTATTGAATTAAATAAAAAAATCTCCACGAGGGAGATTTTGAAATTTATATGTTTTGAGTGACTAAATAGCCGCTAAAAGTGCTGCAACTTTTGCTTTTAATTCAGCTCCACGCAAATCTTTTGCCACAATAGTTCCTTTTGCATCTAATATAAAGGTAGATGGAATTGCATTTATTCCGTAAGTTACTGCAATTGGATCCTCAAAATCTTTCAAATTTGATACTTGATTCCAAGTTAATTTATCTTTTGCAATAGCTTCTTTCCATTTTTTTGCGTCTTTATCTAAAGACACGCCGATAATGTTCAACCCTTTAGAATGAAACTCATTATACAAAGCTACAACATTAGGATTTTCAGCTCTACAAGGATTGCACCAAGAAGCCCAGAAATCGATAATAGTTACTTTCCCTAAAGATTCTTTTAATGAAATTGATTTTCCATCAGGATTTGGAGCAGAAAAATCAGGTGCAATCGTTCCAACTTCAGCCGCTGCTGCAATAGGTTTTGCTATTTTGTCCAATTTAGATTGGATAGATTTTCCTGGTTTGTATTTTTTTAATTCGGGACTAAAACTTGCAAATATCTTTTTAGCTCTAACTAAATCTACACTTGGATCGTTTAACATACTGTCAACAATCAAAGCAGAAATTAAAGCTTTTGGATTTGATTCGGCAAATTTCACATAAAAATCCATTCCAGCTTTTTGAAGCACTTGGTACTCTTTCATCAATTTATTGATTGTAATAGTATCTTTTGCTTCTTGTGCAGCTTTCATTTTTGCCATATTAGCATTTTGAAAAGCCGTCATTTTTTTCTGAGAATCTTTTTGAAATTTTATAACATCAACATTGAATTTTGAGAAAACATCATTGTTAAATGTTCCAGAAAGTTTAGATTTTTGAATACTATCTTTATCAACAATCACTTCAATATCACCGTTTTCAAGTATAAAAGGAACTTTACCTTGCAACGCTTCAACTTGTAACAACATTATTTCTGGTTCTTTTGAAGATCCTTTAATTGTGAATTTACCATCTTTAATTTTAACGGTATCAATTGGTTTCAACTGACCTGTTTCATCTTGTTTTTCAAGAATTACAGTTTTTCCATCTGCTACTCCTTTTACAGTTCCAGAAATGATGTATTCATTTACTCCTGCTTTATTGCAAGAAAATAAAACTGCAGAAACAGTTAGTAACAATAATATTCTTTTCATTTTAATTTGTTTTTAATTTAAGAATGCAAAAGTATTTAAAAAAAGTTTTGATTTTTGCATTTTGAAACTTAATTTTTTGTTATTGTTTGATATTTAGTTATTTTAGTGTTGAAGGGCACACAAAATGAGTCATCGGAACTGAAGTAGTTCTAATGCCGCTAATGCCGTTTTCTACATTTATCAAATTATGAAATCCACGAGATTTTAATATTGAAGCCATTATAACCGAACGATAACCACCTGCACAATGCAAATAGAAATCTTCGTTTTTAGGAACTAAATCTAAATATGAATTTATGGTATCTAATGGAAGATTTATAGCATTTTCAATGTGTTCCGCTTCAAATTCACTTGGTTTTCTGGCATCTACAACTATATTTTTAACCGTTAATTCTGATGCAAATTGTTCTGGCGTGATAGAATTTATAGCATCAATTTCAAAACCTGAATCTTTCCAAGCCGAAATCCCACCTTCAAGATAGCCTAAAACATTGTCAAATCCTACTCTTGAAAGGCGAGTAATTGTTTCTTGTTCCATTCCTTCAGGAGTAATTAAAAGTAAAGGTTGTTTGGTATTCATAATTAAGGAACCAACCCAAGGAGCAAAATTTCCTTGAATTCCAATAAATATAGAACGTGGAATATGACTTTTTACGAAATCATTTTCGTGACGGACATCTAAAATAACTGCATCAGTTTCATTTGCTAAAGCATTAAATTCAGCTGGTTTTAAAGGTTTTGATGATTTTTCAATAACCGAATCCAAACTTTCATAACCTTGAATATTCATCATTACGTTTTGAGGAAAATAGGCGGGAGGCAATCCTAATCCGTCCAAAACTTCGGCAGTAAATTCTTCACGAGTCATATTTGCCCGTAAAGCGTAATTCGTTTTCTTTTGGTTTCCCAAAGTGTCCGTGGTTTCCTTGCTCATATTTTTTCCACACGCACTTCCTGCACCGTGACTTGGATACACGATTAAATCATCCGATAATGGCATAATTTTATTGCGCAAAGAATCATACAAATAAGAAGCTAATTTTTCTTGCGTCAATTCTTTAACGAGCGATTGAGCCAAGTCTGGACGACCAACATCCCCAATAAATAGTGTATCTCCCGTGATTATTCCGTGTTCTTTTCCGTTTTCATCGATAAGTAAATAACAAGTACTTTCCATCGTGTGTCCCGGAGTGTGAATTGTCTTTATGGTATAATCGCCAACTTTAAACTCTTGATTATCTGTTGCAACAATAGCATCAAATTCGGGTTTTGCTGTTGGTCCAAAAACAATTTTTCCTCCAGTTTTTTTAGCTAAATCAAGATGTCCCGAAACAAAATCAGCGTGGAAATGCGTTTCAAAAATATATTTAATTTTAGCATCATCTGCGAATGCCTTATCAATATAAGGTTGCACTTCTCTTAATGGATCAAAAATAGCAACTTCGCCATTATTTTCTAGATAATAAGCAGCTTGTGCGATACATCCCGTATAAATTTGTTGAATTTTCATCGGATTAGAATTAGATAATTATTGTTATAAATGATTTAAATATTGAAATTAGAAAATAAGTTCTTTGGTTAAAATGAAAACAGCCATTATTAGAACAAACCATCCAAATATTTTTTTGAGGCTTTTTTCATTGAAAAACTTACTCAAATAAATCCCTACAAAGATACCAAACATTGCAACAGCAGCAAAGCGAAATAGGAAATTCCAATCAACATTTATGTTTTGAACATCACCAGTAAATCCAAATAATGAATTAATGGCAATAATAAATAATGAGGTTCCAATAGCTTTCTTTATTGGTAATTTAGCAAAATGAAACAAAGCAGGAATTATCAAAAATCCCCCGCCAGCGCCTATAAGTCCTATTAAAATTCCTACGCAAAAGATTTGTATTATAATAAGGAATAAATTTTTTTCTTTTTCTATATCATCTTTGTCGATTGTTTTTGGCGTTTTAAGCATTGAAATTGCCGCAAAAAACATTACAACTGCAAACAAAACCATCAGGAAGACGTTTTTGGTTATTATAAATGTACTGTTTTCAAAAAGCACTTCAGGAATTGAATGCACAATAAATTTCCGAGTTAAATAAACAGAAATTAGAGAAGGTAATGCAAATAATAATCCTGTTTTTAAAACTACATTTCCTTTTTTAAAATTTATAAAAGTTCCAAACGAAGAGGTAATTCCAACGATAAATAAGGAATAGGAAGAAGCTATAATTGGATTCAGATGGATGATATAAACCAATACTGGAACGGTTAATATTGAACCTCCACCACCAGTTAATCCGAGTAAAATCCCAATTAAAAGGGCACAAAAGTATTCAATAATTTCAAACATATTATCAATATAAAGTTATCAAATTTATGAAAATATAATTGTTTTATTTAGAAACGTTTAAAATACTTTAACTAAAAATTATTATTCGTTTTTTTAGCATTTAATGTAAATTGTATTATTTTTATTTTTATGAAAAATGTATTTAGAAAAGGGTTTTATTTTAAGCAATATGAAGTGCCATTTCAATCGCCATTTGATAAACTTTTTGAAGTATTTAAAGAGTTAATAACTCATACATCAGGCGATTTTGATGAGGCAATCGATTGGTTGCGGGAATTGGATAAAGAATACAAACTAACCGATTCAAGCTATACGATTGATGATTTTATTGAAGATTTAAAGAAAAAAGGATATATTAGGGAAGAACTAAAAGAAGATGGTTCGTCTGGCACAGGTATTACTGCAAAAACGGAACGGGCGATTCGCCAACAAGCTTTAGACCAAATTTTCGGTAATTTAAAGCGTTCTGGAAATGGAAATCACAAAACAAAACATACAGGAAACGGGGATGAACATACTGGGGAATTGCGAGAATTTCATTTTGGAGATGGTTTAGAACAAATTTCCCTGACCGAAAGTTTACGAAATGCTCAAATTAATAATGGAGTTGAAGATTTTCAATTGACTGAAAAAGATTTGGTTGTAGAAGATACACAATTCAAATCTCAAATGAGCACTGTTTTGATGATTGATATCAGTCACAGTATGATTCTTTATGGCGAAGACCGAATTACACCAGCTAAAAAAGTGGCAATGGCATTGGCAGAATTAATCACAACTCGATACCCAAAAGACACTTTAGATATTTTGGTTTTTGGAAATGATGCGTGGACAATTGCAATTCGTGATTTGCCGTATTTGAAAGTCGGTCCCTATCACACGAATACAGTTGCTGGCTTGCAATTAGCGATGGATTTATTGCGAAGAAAGCGCAACACCAACAAGCAAATTTTTATGATTACTGACGGAAAACCAAGTTGTGTTCGTGAAAAAGATGGTGATTATTATATGAACAGCAACGGATTGGACGAATATATTGTAAATAAATGTTACAGTCAAGCGCAACAAGCCAGAAAATTACACATTCCAATAACGACTTTTATGATTGCAAATGATCCGTATTTACAGAAATTTGTCAATCGATTTACAGAAGAAAATCAAGGAAAAGCTTTTTATACTGGTTTAAAAGGGCTTGGAGAAATGATTTTCGAGGATTATGAAACGAATAGGAAAAAGAGAATTAAATAGGGTTTAAATACAAATTAAATAGTACAATAATTTACCAATATGAAAATAGATACCATTAATACTTTAGGAGAATTAAAAGCTGCGGGTTACCAAAGTAAAAGTATAAAAGACGAATTACGAAATAATCTTCGGGAGAAAATAAAATCTGGGAAACCAGTATTTGAAGGCGTTCACGGATTTGAAAACACAGTAATTCCAGAATTAGAACGAGCAATATTATCACGCCACAATATCAATTTATTGGGACTACGTGGTCAAGCCAAAACAAGATTAGCACGTTTGATGATTGAATTGTTAGATGAATTTATGCCTATTGTTGCAGGTTCTGAAATTAATGACGACCCTTTGAAACCAATATCTCGTTTTGCAAAAGATTTAATTGCAATTGAAGGCGATAAAACCCCAATTCAGTGGGTTCACAGAAGTGAAAGATTCTTTGAAAAATTGGCAACACCTGATGTTACGGTTGCAGATTTGATTGGTGATGTAGATCCAATAAAAGCTGCAAATTTGAAATTATCGTATGCTGATGATCGCGTAATTCATTTTGGAATGATTCCAAGAGCCAATCGTTGCATATTTGTAATCAACGAATTACCTGATTTACAAGCCCGAATTCAAGTGGCATTATTCAATATCTTGCAAGAAGGCGACATTCAAATTCGTGGTTTCAAATTAAGAATGCCTTTGGATATGCAATTTGTATTCACTGCAAATCCAGAAGATTTTACCAATCGAGGAAGTATCGTTACGCCTTTGAAAGATAGAATTGGTTCGCAAATTCTGACGCATTATCCTGAAACAATTAAAATTGCAAGAACAATAACAGAGCAAGAAGCCAAGTTGGATTTGCTTCAAAGCGATGCCGTTTATGTTCCTTCATTAGCCAAAGATTTATTAGAACAAATTAGTTTTGAAGCTCGTGAAAGTGAATATATTGATAATAAAAGCGGGGTGAGTGCAAGAATGAGCATCACGGCTTATGAGAATTTGTTGAGCACTGCCGAACGTCGCGCACTAAAATCTGGAGTTGATAAAACTACCGTTCGATTATCAGATTTTATGGGAATTATTCCTGCAATTACTGGTAAAGTCGAATTGGTTTACGAAGGTGAACAAGAAGGAGCTGCGGTTGTAGCACAGCATTTAATTGGTGACGCAATTCACACATTTTTCCCAGCGTATTTTCCTAAGATTGAAAAATTAGAAAAGCACGATGAAAAAACTGCTTATTCTGATTTAATAGAATGGTTTTTCTCGGAAAGTGGTTTCGAATTATTAGATGATTCTTCGGATGAGGAATATAAATCTATATTAGATTCGATTGCACCGCTAGCAATTTTAATAAAAAAATACCAACCGCAACTTCCAAAAGATGATATTTATTTTATGAAAGAATTTATTTTATGGGCATTAGTAGAATATGATAAATTAAGCAAAGATAGAATTTCTCAAGGGTATCAATTCAGTGATATTTATGGAAATTACATCAACAAATTGTAATAAAAAAGGGGTTTAGACAATTATCTAAACCCCTTTTTTTATATAAAAAAAACTTAAACTTTCTGTATTTTTAAAATAGTCCAAAAATTAAGTTGTTTAATACCGATATAGTATGAAAATAGTCCGATTTTTATTGGACTATATTGAATACATAGTCGGTATTAATCTTGGTTGATTGTTTTTCTCCAAGTAAAAGAATTTAAAATGTGTCTTTTTGCAAATCTTCCAGGAGAATCAGCATTTACCATTTTCACGTAAGTTGCTTTTGGTACGCTAATGTACTCGTAAACACTACCGTTAGAAAAGTTTATGATTAAACGACCATCAACAAATTTGTAATCTGAAATTGTTGCAGTCGAGATAGTTTCTGTGTATTCTGGTAAAAGTTGTTTTGTAGTTTCAGGATTGATACTTACCAAAAAGTGGTAGGCTTCAATAATTTTTTTACTGTTTTCTTCAGCTTCTTTCAAACCCGCTTCATCACCTTGAAATTTATCAGGATGTGCCTCTTTCATCGCATTACGATAGATGGTTTTCAAATCTTTTAATTCTGCAGTTTTATCTACATTTAATAACTTTCTGTATTCAACTATTTTTTTCATAAATTGTATAACTCGTTGTCTTTTAGAATAAAAACATTTTATTTTGTTTTTAAAATCGACAAATTTTCTGCAAAGGTACATTTAAAAAAAACAATTCCAATTTTTTTTTGAATTTACGATGTAAAATTAAGTGTCTAATAATACAATATTAATGATTATATTTGTACTATAATTTAATCCAAAATGATGAAATCCCCTGTATTCGTTATACTATTACTATGTAGTTTTTTTTCTTATAGTCAAGTTGTTATAAATGAAATTGATACAAATACAGCATCTACCGATGTTAAAGAATTTATAGAATTAAAATCTGAAACTCCCAATTTTTCTCTAGATGGCTTTGTAATTGTTTTTTTTAATGCTGGAAGTACAAGCCCTTACTCAGGTACGGAAAGTTATTATGCAATTGATTTAGATGGTTTAGTAACTGATGGAAATGGCATTATTTTACTTGGAAATCTTCAAGTTACGCCTTCTGTATCTTATATAATTCCTCAAAATACAATTCAAAATGGTCCTGATGCCGTAGCAATTTATCTTGGAAACGCTGACGATTTTCCTTTGTTGACTCCAGCAACTTCGCTAAACCTTATAGATGCTCTTGCTTACAGCGGTAATTCTAGTGAGCCATCAGCTTTGATGTCAATATTAGGAATTACTAATTGTATAAATGAAAATATCAATAGCTTATCTGATTCTCAATCGATTCAACTAAAATCTGACGGAACCTATGAAATAAAAACCCCAACTCCAAGAACTAATAACGATGGTTCAGGAATTACATACAATGGAATTGCTGTTAATTTTTCTTCAAATACAGCTACCGAAGGTCAAAATTATACAATTACATTCACCACAGATGCACCAGTTCTTTCGGCATTAAATTTTAATATAACCTTAAATAACGGAAGTTTTAATTCGTTAGATTATTTTGGAAATTTAAATATATCAATTCCTGCAGGTTCAAATTCTGCTTCTACAATCATTCAGATTTTAAATGATGGTAACAATGAAGGTGATGAAAACATGAAAATTACAATTGGAACTTTGCCAAGTGATTATGTGATTTTAAACAATAATATCGCTATTAGAGTTCATGATATTAATTTTGACTTACTTCTATGGGGATCACCAATAAATCCTTCACACGGTTTATGCCCAAGAGCTATTCCTACTGGATATTACAGCTCTTTAGAAGGCAAATCAGGATTGGCTTTGAAGCAAGCAATTCAAGATATTATAGCCAATCCGGATGTAGTTAGAGTTCATAATTATGGGGATGTTTATACGGTTTTAAAAGAAGCCGATCAAAATCCTGAAAATAGTGGGCAAGTTTGGATGATTTATGACGAACAACCCATTTCTAAAATTGATTATCAAACAGACAATAGCATTGTTGGAAAATGGAATAGAGAGCACATTTATTGTCAGTCAAGATTGGGTATTCCTGATACTTTTATACCAATTAGTACTCCAGATGGAATAAATGTGTGGCGAGCAACTTCAGGTCTTGATGATATTGAAGCAAGTCATAGCGACAACCATCACTTAAGAGCTGTTGGTGGACAAGAAAATAGTTCTCGTGGCAACAAAAATTATGGCGTTGATTATAACGGACCTTCAGGTTCTTTAGGAAGTTGGCATGGTGATGTTGCTCGTGCAATTTTCTATATGACTTTAAGATACAACGGATTAACGGTTGAAAATAACAATCCTGACATTACACCAACAGGACGTATAGGTGATTTAGCAACTTTGTTAACTTGGAATACTTCTGATACTTCTGATGATTTTGAAATGAACAGAAACAATGTAATATATGATTGGCAAAAGAATAGAAATCCATTCATTGATTACCCAACTTTGGTTGATTATGTTTTTGGTAATTTAACAAGTTCTACTTGGTATTCGCCACTTTCAACTGAGAATTTCAGTGAAATTAAGATTTCTGTTTATCCTAATCCGACGACAAATCAAATTACCATTTCTGGTTTAAACCAAGAAAGTACTTTCGAGATTTTTTCTCTTTCAGGGATTAAGTTAATGAGTACTTCTTTTTCAGGAACAACACAATTGGACTTGAATTTAGCTTCTGGTATGTATCTTGCTAAAATTTCATCGGATAATAAAACCACTACTAAAAAATTGATAATAAGATAATTATATGTTGTTATTTTTATAATAACATCAAGTTTATTTATTGCCTATTAATTTCCTACATTTGAAAATGGATAAAAAGTTTCAATTACCAGCAGGATTTTTCAAGAATACATTTTGTATTTTCAATGAAATTATAGCTCCTGACATTGAAACCCGAAAATACGATTACGAAAGCAAGTCAGGCAGTTGCTACTATTTTACTAAAATTGGAATGTATCGATTTTCAAATCATTGGGGACGATTAGCTAACAGTAAATGGCGCCTAGAACCTTTAGCGATTGAAACGGTGTCAAAATACAAATGGGGATTTGCGCCTTGGACTTCCTTTTATCCAGATAATGCAATTGATGAATTGTATTTTATTCAGCCAAATTTTTTGAATAATACGGTGAATTACCAACACAAAAACAGTCCTGATTTTGATGCTAAAGCCATACTTCGGACAAGTTTTGAAACTACAAAAAGAATAAAACAAATACGAAATTTACTCACTTTAACTTCTTGGGCAAAGTATTTTGAATATGAAGATTTACAGGAATTGAGAATAATAATTAGTAATGAATTGGTTTATACCAATAAAACTTTAGAGGAAATTAAACGCGAAATACAACAATTATAAAGAGCATATTATGAGTAGAAATACCGAAAAAAATATCAAAAAGCACAACGACAAACTTCATAAAGCACAGTCAAAAGTGAAAAGTGCCGAAATTGCTCGCAAAGAAAAATTAAAGCAAATTGTAAAAAAGTTCAACGCTGATGCATCTTCAAGCGAAAGTTAATGAGTATGAAAAACAATAAATTCGGTGATATTAAAAGCAGAGTACAGGAAATAATTGATTTTGTTGCCCTTAATAATTACGAAACCGCAAAGATAAAAATAAAGGAAGTTAGTGATACATTAGATGAAATTTTGGATGTTTCCCCTGACGAAGATGATGTTATGGAAATTAGCAGGTACAAAATCCTACTCAATCAATTGCTACGGAAAATGAGTTTTTAATTATAAATTATAAATGTTTGCAGTAACGCTAATACTTTTGACTTTTTACTATTTTTCCTTTGAAACTTTGCCTCTTTGTACCTAAAAAAAAAAAGGCTACCCAATAAAGATAGCCTGTTTTATATAAAAATCGAAAACTATTTCAAGCTTCCAACCATTTCTTCAGGTTTTACCCAAGCATCAAAATCTTCGGCGGTGACATAACCCAAACGAACGGATTCTTCTTTTAAAGTAGTTCCGTTTTTATGAGCAGTTTGTGCAATTTCAGCGGCTTTATAATATCCAATTTTAGTGTTTAAGGCAGTAACCAACATCAATGAGTTGTTTACCAATTCTTCAATTCTTTTGTAATTTGGTTCAATTCCTTGCGCACAATGTTCGTCAAATGACAGACACGCATCACCCAATAATCGGGCAGATTGCAAGAAATTTGCAGCCATCAAAGGCTTGAAAACATTCAATTCATAATGTCCTTGCATGCCACCAATTGAAATCGCAACATCGTTACCCATCACTTGCGCACAAACCATTGTTAAGGCTTCACATTGTGTTGGATTTACTTTTCCTGGCATAATTGAAGATCCCGGTTCGTTTTCAGGAATTAGGATTTCTCCAATGCCAGAACGAGGTCCTGAAGCCAACATACGAACATCATTGGCAATTTTATTCAACGAAACCGCCACTTGTTTCAAAGCACCGTGCGTTTCTACAATGGCATCGTGAGCAGCCAAAGCTTCAAATTTATTTTCTGCCGTTACAAAAGGATGACCCGTGAATTTTGCGATATATTCGGCTACTTTCAAATCATATCCTTCAGGCGTGTTCAATCCCGTTCCTACAGCAGTTCCACCCAAAGCCACTTCCGATAAATGTGCCAACGTATTTTTAATCGCTTTCAAACCGTAGTTTAATTGCGCTACATAACCAGAAATTTCTTGACCTAATGTTAGTGGCGTGGCATCCATCAAGTGCGTACGACCAATTTTCACTACAGTATTATAGGCAACAGCTTTCGCATGAAGTGTATCTCGCAATTTTTCAATTCCAGGAATA
>JBILPJ010000247.1:0-2753 GCA_044373975.1 Flavobacterium sp.
ATTCCTAATTCGATTGCAAAATCGGAACAACTCTTTACGGCAGCATATAAACGGGCATCTTCGCCTTCGTTTTTACACGCCCACATCCAATTGGCAGACAACGAAAGTCCGTTCATTCCGTCTTTTATTGGTGCCCAAATAATATTTGATAATGCTTCTGCAATTGCCGTTCTGGTTCCTGCTATTGGGTCAATTAACGACGCAATTGGCGAATGTCCAATGGAAGTTGCAATTCCTTCTTTTCCTAAATAATCCAAAGCCATTACGCCGCAATTATTTAATGGTAATTGCAACGGCCCGACACATTGTTGTTTGGCGACTTTTCCACCCACACAACGATCGACTTTATTGGTCAACCAATCCTTGCAAGCAACTGCTTCTAGTTGCAAAACTTGCTCTAAATAGGTTGTGATTTTATCTTGGGAATAGACTAATTCTGAGTAATTTCGAATAATGGTTTTATCAGTCATAACCACTTTTGGGGAACTTCCAAACATATCTTCCAAAGCAAAATCCATCGGTTTTTGACCTGTAGTTTTTGATTCAAATGTAAAGCGATTGGTATCCGTAACATCGCCAACTTGATACATTGGCGAACGTTCTCTATCGGCTATTTTTTTAAGTAATTCAATGTCTTTTGGCGCAATTACCAATCCCATTCTTTCTTGAGATTCGTTTCCAATGATTTCCTTTGCAGAAAGCGTTGGGTCGCCAATTGGTAATTTGTCTAAATCGATTAAACCTCCAGTTTCTTCGATTAATTCTGAAAGGCAATTCAAATGTCCGCCAGCTCCGTGATCGTGAATGGAAACTATTGGATTTAAGTCGCTTTCAACCAATCCACGAATAGCATTTGCAGCTCTTTTTTGCATTTCTGGGTTAGAACGTTGAATAGCGTTTAGTTCAATTCCAGAACTAAAAGCACCGGTGTCTGCTGATGAAACTGCCGCTCCACCCATTCCAATTCTATAATTATCGCCACCTAAAATCACGATTTTATCTCCTGCTTTTGGCTTTTTCTTGATGGCTTGATCTAATTTTCCGTATCCAATTCCACCCGCTTGCATAATGACTTTATCGTATCCTAATTTGCGATTATTTTCATCGTGTTCAAATGTTAAAATAGAACCTGTAATTAAGGGTTGCCCGAATTTATTTCCAAAATCAGAAGCTCCATTTGATGCTTTTATCAAAATATCCATTGGGGTTTGATACAGCCATTTTCTTTCTTCCATTCCATTTTCCCAAGATTTATTTTCAGATAAACGAGAATAAGAAGTCATATAAACCGCCGTTCCCGCCAATGGTAACGAACCTTGTCCACCTGCCAATCGGTCACGAATTTCTCCTCCAGAACCTGTTGCTGCTCCGTTAAAAGGCTCAACAGTTGTTGGAAAATTATGAGTTTCTGCTTTTAAGGAAATTACAGAATCGAAATCTTTGGTTTCATAGAAATCAGGTTTGTCAGCACTTTTCGGTGCAAATTGTTGCACTCGCGGTCCTTTTACAAACGCCACATTATCCTTGTAAGCAGAAACAATATCGTTTGGATTTTCAGCAGATGTTTTCTTGATTAATTTAAATAGGGAAGAGGGCATTTCTTCGCCATCGATTACAAAAGTTCCGTTGAAAATTTTGTGACGGCAGTGTTCTGAATTGGCTTGTGAAAAACCAAAAACTTCAGAATCGGTTAGTTTTCGTCCAATTTTAATAGATAAAGTATCTAAATAATCAACTTCTTCTTGGCTCAAAGCCAAACCTTCTGATTTGTTATAACTCGCAATATCATCGATATCAAGAATGGCTTCAGGTTGACTATTTATGGTGAAAATATCTTGATGTAATTCAATATATTTTTGTGAAAGCATTGGATCAAAATCTGTAAAATCGGAAGCTACTTTTTGAAATTCTTCAATTCTGATAATTCCAGAAACGCCCATATTCTGAGTGATTTCAACGGCATTCGTACTCCAAGGCGTTATCATTGTGGCTCGTGGTCCAATAAAAAAATCCGTTCCAATTGTATTTAGAACGGATTTTTCTATTTTATTTGAATTGCCAAAAAGCCAGTTTAATTTTGAAATGTCTTGGGCAGAAAGTTCGTTTTGCGATTGAACAGCAAAAACCGTATTGGTCTGGTTTCCGAAGAAGTGAATCATTTTTTGTAGTATTGTTGTGTTGCGCAAATTTACTTTAAAAAAGTGCAATGTGCAAAATTAATAAGTAAGGATTAATTATTTTTTTAATTAAAAGGTGCATTTTGAAAAGCACCCAAATCTGGTGGTAAAGTCCTGGTAATTCCTAAAATATCTGTCAAAATTAGATATGCCGGATTTCCATTTGCGAAAGCGGCGGAAGTAGCGTCAATATTCAACTTATTTTGATTTGCATTTTGAAATTTAGGGTCTCGATTTCTAATAATATTGGTGTAATGAGTAGCGTCAGTATCAAATAAATACAACGGACTGTTAGTGAATTGATTGGCGGTGTTGTTAAATTTGAGCAAACAATTATTGAATTGATAATTGAAATTAGCACCGTCTTTTTTATCCAAAATCATTTCAACTTGGTTGGAACCATAAATAATGCAATTGTCAAATTCCGCCTGATTCAAAGCAATTGGCGTGATAATATCATCGATATTACTGTAATTACTCACTAAAACCGCAACTTGTTTGGAACTTTGCCAGTTGTTATTGAACGTGCAATGTTTGAAAAGGTAGGAACCGCCTTCGGTGCAAGCGATACTTGCT
>JBILPJ010000088.1:0-9417 GCA_044373975.1 Flavobacterium sp.
TAAAATGATTTTGAAATCATCTAACATTTGGTTGCTTAAATCCGATGGGGAAAAGGTGTTATAGCCTTCTTTGTATTCGTCTTTTTTCTTACGCCCGCGAAGGTTTCTGTTTTTATCTACAATGAAAACATTAGAAGTTCCGAAATCGGGATTCAATTTGTTTTTCAGTTTTAACTGGTTGTAGTACTTCTGAATTTCATCGGTTGATGTAAATACAAACTTCCACTGAGAAACATCTGTGAATTTAGAAAATTGATCTACGATATACTTGGCGTCCTTTTCTGTTCCTATTGGGCAAATAACGACGAATTGCAAATCATTGAACGAATGGTATTGTTGGTAAATTTTCTGATTTAGATTAAAATAATTCCCTCTATTCTTCAGAAGATTTGTTCCTGAAAAACTGAGGATTGTAATTTTATTATTGAGCGAAACTTTATCTCCATTTAAGGTATTCCAAGCGCCGATGTCAGCTATTTTTGGAGTTACTGTAGGAAGTTTAGTAAAACTATTTACGCCTGAAGCAAAGAAAAGGTAAGCTACTATTGGAAGAATAAATAGGACGAAGAGAACTATATTTTTTTTCATTCTGTCTTGGAAATATATTTATGCAAAAATAAAAAAAGGCACGCAATGCGCACCCTTTTTTTGAATTAATATCTTGTTAAAAATTCCATTTGATAGTAGAATTTTTGAAAACCTCGAAAATATAATCTGCTTCGGTCAATAAGATAAAGAGCAAGTAGATTACTAAGAAAATAACTGGAATAACTACTGCATTTCTAAGCGAACTTTTTTCACCTTCCATGTGCATAAATGCCCACACAATATAATAAGCTTTGAAAATAGTAAGGATGTAAAAAATCCAATTTAATAAATTCATTCCTAAGAAATGATTTAAGTGTAATGACTCTGGTTTTATAATCCCTAAGAAAACCTCTACGGTTGTTACAACTGATAATAGGGCGAAAACAAACCAAATTCTTTTTGTGTTAGAAACGTGAACGTCTGACATAATAATAACTTTTTGAAAATTAAACGAGATAGAAAACTGTGAATACAAATACCCAAACTAAATCGACAAAGTGCCAATATAATCCAACTTTTTCTACCATTTCATAGCTTCTTCTTTTCTCATACGTTCCAACAAGGACGTTAAAGAAAATAATGATATTGATAACAACTCCTGAGAAAACGTGGAATCCGTGGAATCCTGTAATAAAGAAAAAGAAATCGGCGAATAATTTACTTCCGTATTCATTTCTTTTCAAGTTAGCTCCTTCAACAACTAAAACGGCACTTTCTAATCTTCGCTCAGATTCAGCTCTTGTTAGAATTGTTTTGTGCTTTAATTTGTTTAAAGTGGTATTGTTTTTTGGATCTGCTTTTGAAGCCGCATTGTCTTCATAAATCACCTCTGTTCTTATCAATAAATCAGGATGGGCTTTGAAACCCGCTTGAACTTCTGCAACAGTGTAGGTTGGCAATGAAGCTTCGTCCATAAACCATTTTCCTTTGTTTCTTGTTAATTGTTCTCTTTCTTTTGGAAGAGAGGCAGCAAAATCTTCTAGTTTCACTCTGTGTCCAGTATTGTCAACAAACTGGAGTAAACTTCCTCCTTTTGTTTCAATAGCACCATATTCTCCTTTTATGAAATTTTTCCATTCCCAAGCTTGAGAACCCACGAAGATTAAACCTCCGATAATGGTTAGGAACATATAAAAGGTAACTTTTGCTTTGTTCAATTGATGTCCAGCGTCAACGGCTAAAACCATTGTTACAGAAGAACCAATTAAAATAAAAGTCATCAATGCAACATAGTACATTGGAGCAGAAACTCCGTGTAGGAACGGGAAGTGAGTAAACACTTCATCGGCTAAAGGCCAAGTTTCAATAAATTTAAATCTTGAAAAACCATAAGCGGCTAAAAATCCAGAGAATGTTAAAGCATCTGATACGATAAAAAACCACATCATTAATTTACCATAACTTGCTCCCATTGGCTCATTTCCGCCTTCCCAAGTTTTTTCTTCACTATTTGCAGTAGTAACTGTCGATCCCATATTAGTTATTCATTAAAAAGTTTCCAAATTTACGTTTTTTTCTTATTTAAAGAAATATAAAAACAAAAACAAATAAACCCACAAGAAGTCGAGAAAGTGCCAATACATTGCACCTAGCTCAATACCAAGGGTTTGAGTTGAATTGTATTTTTGTTTAAAATGATTATAAATTATAATTAAAAGTGAAATTAGTCCTCCAGCAAGGTGGGCAAGGTGCACAATTGTTACAACATATAAAAAAGTACTTGTAATAGAACTTGCATTTCCAGTGAAAAAATAGCCATTATCTACGATTTGACGGAAACCAACAAACTGTAAAACAACAAATAAAATTCCCAGTGCTAAAGTAGCTAAAAGAAATGAAGTTGTTGCATTTCTATTGTCTTTTTGTATCGCTTTTTTTGCAAGATGAAAAGTGACGCTGCAACTTAATATTACCGCAGTACTTAAATAAAAAGCAGTTGGCAATTGAAAATCTTTCAACCAATCGGCTCTTGATTTACTTACAACAAATGCACTTGTTAAACCTGCAAACATCATAAACATACTTACCATTGCAAACAGCAAAATCAATTTATATGATCTAGAAGTTCTTTCATTGTGTTCGTTGATTGTCATACCCATAATTATCTTAAAAATTTATCTAATATATAAACTAATTGTAATAAAGTAATATAAGAAACACTAACTAACATAAGGGTTTTAGCCGATTTTGAAGTTCGAGTTTGGTATAATTTAACTGCGTAAAATAACATCCATAATCCCAATAAAAATACAATTACTGCTGAAAATGGGGTGATGAATAATTTTCCTGTATATCCTAAAACTGGTAATAAAGACGCTATTATCAGCCAAACGGTATAGAGAATAATTTGTAAAGCAGTAGATTTATCTTTTTTACCAGAAGGCAACATAAAGAATCCTGCTTTTTCATAATCTTCATATAAAAACCAACCGATTGCCCAAAAATGAGGAAACTGCCAGAAAAATTGTATTAGAAATAAAGTTCCAGCTTCGATTCCAAAATTATTTGTAGCCGCTACCCAACCCAACATAAAAGGAATTGCTCCAGGAAATGCTCCAACAAAAACCGATAATGGAGTTACTGTTTTTAAAGGGGTATAAATGCAAGTATAAATAAAAATGGAAACTGCGCCAAACATCGCCGATTTTGGATTTATCGTATATAAAAGGAAAATCCCTACAATTGTTAGTAAAAAAGCGATTGTTAACGCTGAATTTGCAGTCATTCTTTTGGCAGGAACGGGACGGTTTTTGGTTCTGTCCATCAGTGCGTCCAATTCTTTTTCGATTACTTGGTTAAAGGCATTTGAAGCACCCACCATACAATAACCGCCAATTGCAAGTTTTGCTAAAATCAACCATTCCAAGGATTGAAAGTCGGCAATACCCAACATAAATCCAGCTATAGACGAAAATACAACACTAACTGCCAATCTGGCTTTAGTGATTTCAAGGAAATCGGTGTATATAGATTTAATAGAAAATGTATCTGCTGTAGCGTTCAATGCTGTTTTCATTTGGTATTTCAAAACTTGTGCAAAGATACTTGAAAAAATAGTATATCACAAAAGGAAAAACCCTAAAAATAAAGGGTCTGTACTAATTTAACAAAATTTGACAAGTGTTTAATTACGTTTGTATATATAATTGCAATATACATAACAAAATAAATATTTAGTAATCAAAATACCAATTGAATAAATCAGCACGAAGTCCAACAGAAAACCACAAAGTATTGTTGTTAAAAGTGTTTTGATTAGAATTCGTTGGGAAAAAATTTCTATAAATACAATTTGTAAAAAGTTTTAAATTGGAAGATGGATTAATTAAATAACCAAATTGTAAATCGGTAATAAAGAGAGTTGCTTTATTTCCTTGACCCACATTAACATTCGTTTCAAACGGTCTATTTGTATCGTATGATTTATAAATATTACCTCCATAATTGAAATTGTCATCAATAGTGTTAAAATCTAAACCTTGCTCGCCAAAAGTAAATTTAGCATCTGCATAAATTCTACCTTTGTGGTATCTTGCAATTGCAATAAATTCTCTAAAATTTGCACCCCATTGATGCCCTAAACTTTGATTGTTATGTCCGTAATTTGTCAATGAATTACTATGGGAATACACATACGGCCTAACTTTATTGTATTCAAATTGTAGTAAAAGATTATTTACATTAAAAGCATTGTAATATTTAGCTCCTAATTGGTATCCATATTTATTTTTCCAACTGTTATTTTGGTTTTTAATTTCGGAAAAGGAAAATTCATCAACTAATAATTGTCCGTATAAATTGATGTTTTTGTTGTATTTGTATTTAAAAGTCATTCCCAAAAGAGCATTTCCACTTTTTGAAGAAGAGTTGAATTCAGTTGTTCGATAGAAAATAATAGGGTTTATAAAATTTGCATCAAAACCTCTATTGTTCGTATTTGCCCAAATTACAGATTCAAATAAACCAATATTTAAAGAGTTAGATAGATTTATACTTAAATAATGATTTGCCATATATTTTGTAGCATAAGTTCCATCCACGGTTGCGTCGGGGGTTACATCTTTTAGGGCAGCATACGTATTTGTGTATTTAATTTTCCAAAATGTAGTATTTATTTTAAAGAAAGGATACGGACTTGCGCCATCGCTAATAAGCAACGATCGATAACCATCACCAATAAAATTCCTTCCATAACCCAATTGAAAATTCATTAATTTGCTTGGTGTGAAAGTCAAATTGGCTTCTGCCAAAGGAAAATCATAAGCATCTGTATTAAACCTTTTAGCTATTCCAATTCCTGGAATAATAGCTGGGTTTCCACCACTTGGCTTTATCGATTCTGCATAATTGTTATAGTATTTTGCAAAAATACCTTGACTTTCGTAGATAGTAGTCGTAAAATTTAGCTGACTGCCCAATCCTCCTTGAAATTGAATTCCTCTGGTATTTACAAATGTGGTTTTTTGGTTTTCTTTGATTGTACTTTTCCCTAATTGTAAATCAAAAATAGGATTTAATGAAAACCAAAAATTTGTTCCTTGAAATTCAATAAGATTTTCGTTCCAAAATTTCTTACCCCACCAACTCGAAGTTTGTTTTTTAATTTTATTATTATCTTCTTTTAAATTAAAATATTTGGAAACATCCGAATAGGTATATGGTTTTGTTGCAGTATGATTATTAGCTCCAACTTGGTTTAGTGCAGCATCAAATTGAGAATAAGTGTCGTGTGAAAAAGGAATGTTTAAATGACTTTCAAACTTAGAATTTTGAAATTTTTTAGAAACAATTTTATCAATTTCTGTTATTTGTTTATTATCAATTAAAAGTGATTCTGCTTCTTTCTCAGCATTCATTTCAATTTGCGCTCTGCTTATTATTGGAATATTAATATTCATAATATATTGAGCAAAAGTTGGAACTCCATTATAGGTTTGAGGTTTAACTTTTGGAAATAAACGAATTACTCTGTTGCATTCATCAATCATTTCAGCATTAACCGCATCGATATATTTAATTACAAAGACACCACTTGAAGTAACTTCAAAAACAACCACCACTTTCCCTTTGAAATTATTTTCAGATAAAATGGTTGGAACTTTAAAGTTTTCAAATACGAAATCTTCCACTTTATTCTTAAAACAAACATCTAAGTTTTTATCAAATAAAGTTTCGCAACCAACAAAAATAGGTGCTTCCTCGTGATTAAAACTATTTGTTTGTGCTTCAGAAAAAACAGAAACAAAAAGGGTTATAATTGCTAAAAATTGTTTCATTTGGATTGGAATAACTGATTAATAATTTAAGTCAGAATTTGTGCCGTTCGCAATTGCTTTTGCACATGAAGTTCCAATTCTTTTCACTCCTAATCGAATCATTTCTTGAGCTTCTTCAATATTTCTAACGCCTCCAGCTGCCTTAATTGGTAATGGCGATGCGTTTTCCAACATCATTATTATACTTGGAATTGTAGCCCCATTTGGCAGGTTATTTTCTGTTTTATAAAACCCTGTGGATGATTTTACAAAAACGGAAGCGTAATTATCTTCTTTAAAATTTGAAATTACTATATTTTTAATCAAAGCAGATAATTGGATTATTTCCTGATTATTAAGAGCCGCAACTTCAATTATCCACTTAACAACTTTATGGTTTTGAATTCCGAGTTGGGTACATTTAAGAATCTCCTCTTTTACTAAATTAATTTCCCCTTTTTTAAAGGCTTCGTAATTACATACAAAATCCAAATCATCGGCACCGTCAAGAATTGCTTTGTTGGCTTCCTTTAATTTTTTAATAAGACTTGAAGTGCCTTTAGGAAAATCAATAACGGTTCCAATAGCTACTTTAGAATTTTCAATGAGAGTCATTTTTTTTGCCAACGAAACCATTTCTGGACGAATCATAACAAGTTTAAAACGCTCGTCAATTGCTTCTTGGATACAATTGACAACTATTTTGACGTTTTCATTTTCACTTATTCCAGCTTGCTCCGCTGTCTTCAAATAAGTTGAATCTAAGTAATCTTTAATATTCATAAATGGCTTTTAATAAATTTAAAATTATACTATGATAATTATTGGCATTCCTGTTTTTTATTTGCAATAAAATGGTACATAAATAGTATTATTACTGCAAACAAAGCTCCTGTTGTATTAGCAAAAACATCATAAATATCAGCTTTTCTTGTAATGGTAAAAGTTTGCTGTGCGAACTCGATTGATATACCAAACAATAAAGAAACCAAACACAATTTAATACTTAATCTAAATCTGTTTTTTGATTTTTTATAATTTAAATACAAAAACCACAAAATTACAAATAAAAAATGAAATGTAAAATGAACATATTTATCGGCATTTTTAACACCAACATCTGGCAAATTACTAAAAGACGCCAAACAAAGTACTAAAATGGAGCAAGTCCAAATTAATGCAGCCGACAAATAAATATTTTTAAGCACCAATAAGCGTTTTATATTCTTCACTTGAAAGCAATTCTTCAATTTGTGAAGTATCTGCAAATTTAACTTTAACCATCCATCCTTTTCCGTAAGGATCGCCATTTACTGTTTCTGGGTTTGATTCTAAAGCATCATTAAATTCGATTATTTCGCCAGATAAAGGAAGAAATAAATCTGAAACTGTTTTTACTGCTTCTACTGTTCCAAAAACTTCATCTTTTTCAAGAGTTTGATCTAAGGTTTCAACTTCAACATAAACAATATCACCCAATTCTTTTTGAGCAAAATCAGTTATTCCAACGGTTGCAATTTCACCATCAATACTTATCCATTCGTGGTCTTTTGTATATTTTAAATTTGTTGGGATGTTCATTATGTCTTATTTTTTAGTTTTAAAATTCAGGTGTAAATGTATCGTTTCTTAGTTAAAAATCAATATGTTTTTTGGTTAATTTCCAAAATTATATCGCAATGTAAATCCGCCTCTAATATTTGTCATTGGAAATGAAGTAGAAATTACTGCTTTTGAAAAAGAATGGTCATAATAGAAAATGGCTGTTAGGTTTTTACTTAACGAATAATCAGCTGTTAATTTTGCAGACCAAATATTTTGTCCACCAGCCAATTGATTGTTATCATAATCTAAATATCTAACCATTGTTTGGTTATTTCTATAAGAAAAATCGAATTTAATATTAATGTCTCCTTTGATAATACCAGTTGGATCGTCTGCAAATTTAGATGTAAACGCAACGTCTTTGAAACGATAACCCATTCCAACTACATATTCAATACCTTGAACTTCAGTCAATAAATTGTTGTCAAAGCTCATTGAAAGTGCTCGGTCTTTTTTCATTTCTGCTAAAAATTTCATAGAATTTTTTAATTCAAAATCAATTCTAATTAATGGATTGAATTGTTCTACTAAATTGATATTTGCGATAATGGTTTTATTTAAAAAATTTCCACCTGCATCTATTCCGTTAGGATTCAGATTATATTCTAAATTCGATCGAAATGAATTAATTGTATAAGATGCTTTATAGCTGTGTTGCAATGAAAATCTTTTAAATTTTTCTTTAAAAAATTCAAATTTCATTAAACCACTATATTTTGCGGTCCAATTTGGAATAGGAATATTTCTAAATGCCGACAGCGAAACACCAGATGCCGATTGTCCAATTTTATCACTTATTAATCCAGTATATGCTGCAAGAAATGAAGGCAATAATACTGCTTGACTGTTTTTTCCAAATCCTACAGGATATCCTTCTGCATCCATTGGGTAACTTGATGAGTTGTAATATTGTTGTGCCAATCGATTCGCTACAATAATTCTATTTCCTCTAAAATCATTAAAAGCAGAGGATTCATTGATGTCGCTATTCCTAAAAGAAGTTTTTAGCATAACCGTTGAAATCGCAAAATTACCAGTACTGTATGGAGATCTTGAATTATATTGTCCACCAGAAGAAACATCAAATTGCTCCGAGAAATTCTCGGCAAATGTTCTCTCTGCATTTAAATCAATTTTGAAATCAGGAAACAAATCCATATTTGCCGTAAAGTTCAATGTTTTGTTTGTTACTTGCGTAAAATTCTGATTAAATTCTGGGTAATTAGTCAACCAACCATTTTTTGCTGCTTCAAAACGAACATCATCCTGAGAACCAAAAACAAAACCTAATGTTGGTTTTGAAGTCCCCAAAAATCCTAATCCTGGCAAATATCCTGGCAATGCAGTTCCTTTATTTTCTGTGTAATTTATTTGAATATTTTTAACGCTTGTCAATACACCTCTTAATCCTTCAATGAATACATTACCATCAGATGTATTTTGTTGCGGTTGCGTATTTACAACTTTTTGACCTGGTTTTGGAGCAACTTTTGGTGTTGCTTGTGGTGCTTTTTTAGTACGTTTTGCCAAACCAATGTACTTATAAAAACCATCCATATTGAATGTTGTATTCAATTTATTAGAGGCTGAATTCTGAATAGTATTTCCTAAATTATATAATGTTCCGTCTGCAGCTTCAACCGACGACAAAGCGTTTGATGCTTTTTGCCAACTGTAATTCCCTGTATAGGAATAAGTGGATTTCACAAAACTAAATAATGGAATTTTATTAATTGGTAAATCATAGTTCACTGTCAATTGTTGTGTGTGCTGATTTGGATCTCCAACATTCCAATAATCATCCCAAATAGTAACGGTGTTATCAGGAACATTATTTTCATCTAAATAGTTTCTAACAATATTATTTGACGATGCCGTGAAGTTTAATTTCAAAGATTTCGTCAAATTATAATTGAACCCATATTGATAATTAAACAAGAAATTTCTTCTGTATAAAGGATCTAATCCA
>JBILPJ010000248.1:0-2730 GCA_044373975.1 Flavobacterium sp.
CCAAAAAATCAGAAATCAAAAATCACAATGTCACTATTCCAATTCAAAGAATTTAGTGTAAACCAAGATCAATGTGCTATGAAAATTGGTACAGATGGCGTTTTATTAGGTGCTTGGACACCAATAATTAATCATCCAAATGCTATTTTGGATATTGGAACGGGAACAGGAATTATTGCCCTAATGCTTGCGCAAAGAAGCAATGCCCAACAAATTGACGCTTTAGAAATTGATGAAAATGCGTATGAACAAGCGGTAGATAATTTTGAAAATTCCCCGTGGCGTGACAGATTATTTTGCTTTCATGCAGGATTAGATGAATTTTTAGAAGAGCCAGAAGAGGAGTACGATTTAATCATTTCTAATCCTCCTTTTTATACTGATGATTTCCGATCTGAAAATGAACAACGTGATTTAGCACGATTTCAAGAGGCAATGCCCTTCGAGGATTTGGTTGAAGCGGCTGCATTATTACTTTCAGAAACAGGCATTTTTTCTGTGATAATTCCAATCAAAGAAGAAGAAAAATTTATTGCTTTAGCCAATGAATACGATTTATTTCCAATAAAAATTACCCATGTCAAAGGAACGCCAACAGCTGAAATCAAAAGAAGTTTATTGGCTTTTAGAAAATATGAATTGCCTGTTTTGTTGGCAGATGAATTGGTAATTGAAACATCAAGACATCAATATACAGCAGAATATATAGCGTTAACACAGGATTTTTACTTGAAAATGTAATCCTATTTTACGCCAATCCAATCGCCGTTATTTAAGTTTATAAAAAGTACCTCTTCCGCTGCCTTCTTGTTCTAAAACGTCTTTTTTAACCAAGTCTTGCAAATCGCGTAGGGCGGTATCGGTTGAAGTTTTTACTATTTTTGCATATTTTGATACTTTTAGATTTCCGAAGAACTCATCCAAAAGCAACTGTAGTATTTTTTGTTGTCGGGAATTAAAAACGGTCTCTTTATGTGTTTCCCAAAATTGAGCACGAATTATTGTTTTGGTAATAATTTCATCTGTTTGATCCATCGAGCGATTCAAACACTCTAAAAACCAGAGTAACCATTTTGTAATATCAAGATTTCCTTTTTGAGTACTTTCTAAAATATCATAATATTTGTTTCGTTCTGCTTGTATCTGTGCTGACATCGAATAAAAACGCTGTGTGCTTTTATCTGCTCTTGCAAGTAACATATCGGTTATAGCTCGAGCTATTCTGCCGTTTCCATCTTCAAAAGGATGTATGGTAACAAACCATAAATGTGCAATTCCAGCCTTTAAAACGGGGTCAAGAAGCAGTTCTTTTTCTATCCATTCTAGAAAAAGATTCATTTCACTTGGAACTTTTGAAGAAGAAGGTGCTTCAAAATGTACCGTTTCTTTTCCTATAAATCCAGAAGTAACTCGCATACTGTCTTCACGCCAAGCAGCAGTTTTTATTTTATACATTCCGCTGCGTCCATTTGGAAACAAAGCGGCATGCCAGTCAAATAACCTGTCTTGGGTTAAAAAAACTTCATAACGTTGTGTTGCATCCAACATCATTTCAACAATGCCTTCAACGTCTCTCTCAGCTGGTAATGCCCCAGCGATTTCAATTCCTAATTTTCTGGCTATTGAAGAACGCACTTGTTCAGAATTTAACAATTCACCCTCAATCTCACTGGATTTAATCACATCCATTGTGAGTGCCTTAAGCATTGTTTCTTCCTGAACCCTGAACCCAAGCGTTTGCATTTTCCCTAAGATTCTACCTTGACGATGACGAACTGAACCAAGAATATTGGTTATGCGTTCAGAATCCCAAGTAAATATTGGCCAATTTTTTTGTTCGTGAATGTACATAATCACCGCTTATTTGCGGTAAAAATAGTTTTTTATTGCCGCGTTACCAAACTTTGCGGTGATTATTTAAGTTAATCACCGCAAAATAGCGGTTATAAATATTTGAGATTACCGCTTTTTACATTTAAAAATGATTAAAATTGGTTTTATACCGCTAGTTATTTCAAATTAGTCCAATAAAAATTGAACTAAATGAAATATACAGCGGCATTAGACCAGAACGATTGGACTATAATGAACTTATTTATGGTATTATCTCTATTTCCCATCAATCCAATCGTTGATTTTCTTTTCTAATAATGCCAATGGCAAAACACCAGATTCCAATACTTTTTCGTGGAATTTCTTGATATCAAATTTAGTTCCCATTTTAGCTTCCGCTTTTTTGCGCAATTCAATGATTTTTAATTGCCCAATTTTATACGACAACGCCTGTCCTGGAATTGCCATATAACGCTCAATTTCAGAAACTATACTTGCTTCACTTTCCGCTTCATTTTCTAATGAATACTGAATCGCTTGCTCTCTTGTCCAGCCTTTTGAGTGCATTCCAGTGTCAACAACCAATCGGATGGCGCGATGCATTTCGTTCCCTAACATACCAAAATACTGATACGGATCTTTGTATAATCCTAATTCTTTGCCTAAACTTTCGGTATATAAAGCCCAACCTTCGCCATAAGCACCAAACCAATTGAACTTTCTAAAATCAGGCAATTGCTGGTTTTCTTGTTGCAAAGAAACTTGAAAATGATGCCCTGGAATTGCTTCGTGCAAAAACAAATCTTCGTCACCATATAGATTATAATTGGCAATATCTGGAATTGGCACATAAAAAATACCTGGGCGAGAACCGTCGGCAGCACCTTGAATATATTC
>JBILPJ010000011.1:0-23349 GCA_044373975.1 Flavobacterium sp.
AAAAATATAATCATTCACTTTCCCCAAATTATCAGAAGTTGTTATTTCTTGAACCAAAGGATGTTCGGGTGCCAAGGTCATAAATGTAACTCCGAAAAGTGTGTCGGGTCTTGTAGTAAATACAGAAATGGTTGTTGGTTGTTGGTTGTTGGTTGTTGGCAAAACATTAAACGAAACCATGGCTCCCACAGATTTTCCAATCCAATTTCGTTGACTTTCTTTGATGCTTTCGCTCCAATCGATATCGTTGAGTCCTTGCAACAAACGTTCTGCATAAGCAGAAATTCGCATGCTCCATTGTGTCATTTTTTTACGAATAACGGTATGTCCGCCTCGTTCTGAAACACCATTTATAATTTCGTCGTTGGCCAAAACCGTTCCTAAACCGGGACACCAATTGACTTCGGTTTCAGCGAGATAGGTTAATCGATATTGTAAAAGGATTTTTTGTTGTTCATCTGATGAAAATGAAGTCCATTGCGATGCAGAAAATTCTTGAATTTCATCGTCGCAAACGGCATTTACAGTTAAATTTCCTTCTTTTTCAAAAATAGAAATTAAGGTTTCAATGTCTTCTGCTTTGTCGGAATTTTTATTGTACCAAGAATTGAACAATTGAATAAAAATCCACTGTGTGTGTTTGTAATAATTGGCGTCGGAAGTTCGAACTTCTCGAGACCAATCGAATGAAAATCCGATTTTGTCGAGTTGTTCGCGGTATCTCGCTATGTTTTCTTTGGTGGTTTTATCGGGATGTTGCCCTGTTTGAATGGCATATTGTTCGGCGGGTAATCCAAAACTATCGTAGCCTTGCGGGTGCAAAACATTGAATCCTTTGTGGCGTTTGAAACGGGCATAAATATCGGATGCGATGTATCCCAATGGATGACCAACGTGCAATCCTGCTCCTGATGGATACGGAAACATGTCCAAAACATAGTATTTTGGTTTGTCAGAATTGTTTTTTGCAGCAAATGTTTGGTGTTCAAACCAGTATTTTTGCCATTTTGATTCTACTTCGGTCGGATTGTATTTCATTGGATATTTGTTCTTATTTTGATTCATTGTTGGATTTGCCAACGTGAATTTGATTTTTTTACTGACAATTATTGATAGGCGAAAAAATTATTAATTAGCCCCGATGGAAGCAAGTATCCCACGCTTTTGGGCGTGGATACTGCGAACAGCGGGAATTGCATTTCTGAAACAGCCCAAAAAATTCGCTTTAAATAAAAAAACGGGTTTTGAGACTGCAAATTTACATTTATTGTACGAAAATTGAAACTTTGGGCGTTATTAAGTTTATATAAAGAAATACTTTGTTATTTTTACACATTAATTTTATGATATATGAGTTCTTCGTACGATAAATTTCAAAAACGCAGGTTGATTTCTTCTTATTTTTCGGTAATCTTGAGCGTGTTTTTAGTGTTGTTTTTGGTTGGAATTTTAGGCTTATTTGTCTTGAATTCCAAGAAATTATCTGATGATTTCAAAGAGCAAATTGCGATGACGGTATTCTTTAAAAGCGAAGCCAACGACACGGTTTTGAAGGCTTTTGAAGCGGAATTGAAAACGGCAAAATTCGTAAAATCGAGTGTTTTTGTTTCCAAAGATGCTGCGGCAAAAGTGCACACGGAAATTATTGGTGAGGATTTTATGACTTTTTTAGGTGCAAATCCGTTGCAAAATTCATTTGATATTCACTTGAAAGCGGATTTTATTGATGCAAAAAACATTCGAAGAATTGAAAATAAATTACGAGAAAATCCCATGGTTTCTGATATTGTTTATGACAAACAATTGGTAAATTTGGTGAATGACAATATTAAAAAAGTAAGTTTTTGGATTTTGATAATTAGCGGTTTTCTGACATTGGTGGCGGTTTTATTGATAAATAGTTCGATGCGATTGTCTATTCATTCTAACCGATTTATTATCAAAACGATGCAAATGGTGGGTGCAACAAAGTCGTTTATTAGAAAACCATTTATTTGGAAAAGCATCAAATTAGGAATGATTGGTTCGGCTTTAGCGGTTTTGGCGCTTATTGGGACTTTGATTTATTTGAACACGAGTTTCCCGAATTTAGGAATTTTAGACGATCAATTAATGATTGCTTTGGTATTGTTAGGCGTTGTTGCTGTTGGGATTTTAATCACTTGGATTAGTACTTATTTTGCAACACAACGCTTTTTAAATTTAAGAACAGACGATTTGTATTAATGGTTATTCGTTGATTCGTTGATTTGGTTATTCGAATTTTCGCAAATTAACTTTTTAAAAAAATATAATAAAAATGAAAAACAACGAACAAAAATCAGAATTTCTTTTTGATAAAATAAACTACAAAATTCTATTGATTGGAATTGCCGTGATTGCCATTGGATTTATTTTGATGTCGGGCGGTGGAAGTGATGATCCAAAAGTTTTTAACGACGCGATTTTCAATTTCAGAAGAATTCGATTGGCGCCAACAGTGGTTTTAATCGGCTTTGGAATTACCATTTATTCGATTTTTAAATCGCCAAAAAAGTAATTAATGGATATTTTTCAAGCAATTGTTCTTGCTATTATTGAAGGCGTTACAGAATATCTTCCGATTTCTTCGACAGGTCACATGATATTTGCGAGTTCCTATTTTGGGATTCAAAATGATGATTTTGTAAAATTATTCCAAGTTTCTATACAATTTGGTGCTATTTTGGCCGTTGTCGCTTTGTATTGGAAGAAGTTTTTCGACTTTTCAAAATTCAATTTTTATATCAAATTGGCTTGTGCCGTAATCCCAGCTTTGGTTTTAGGAAAGTTATTTGATGATAAAATAGAAGCGGTTTTAGGCGATCCAATTCCGATAGCAATTGTCTTGATTGTAGGCGGAATTGTTCTGTTGTTTATTGACAGCCGATTCCAAAATCCAACCGTTGCGGTAGAAGAAGATATTACAATTAAAAAAGCCGTGACCATTGGTTTTTGGCAATGTTTGGCAATGATGCCGGGGACAAGTCGTTCTGCAGCTTCAATAATTGGAGGAATGCAACAAGGATTAACACGACAAGCGGCAGCGGAATTTTCGTTCTTTTTAGCCGTTCCAACAATGATGGCGGTGACGTTATATTCGGTGTTTTTGAAAACGTATGAAACTACTCATTTGAAAGGATACGAATTGCTTTTGCAATCGAAAGACAACATAAAATTGTTTTTTATTGGTAATGTTGTTGCGTTTATAGTTGCAGTTTTGGCAATAAAATTCTTTATCGAAATCATAAAAAAATACGGCTTTAAACCTTGGGGTTATTACAGAATAATTATGGGAATTTTTCTTGTAATTTATTTTTCATACATCAAATAATTGCAATTTGACTACAGCTGAAGATTTCCAAAATGGACAGATTTTATTGATTGACAAACCATTAAATTGGAGTTCGTTTCAGGCGGTAAACAAATTAAAATATGCCTTAATTAATAAAGTTGGGCTTCCTAAAAAATTTAAAATTGGTCACGCAGGAACTTTAGACCCTTTGGCAACAGGATTGTTATTGGTTTGCACGGGGAAATTCACCAAAAGAATTACTGAATTACAAGGGCAAGCGAAGGAATATACTGGCACTTTCTATATTGGAGCAACTACGCCATCGTATGATTTAGAAACAGAAATCGATGAAAATTTTCCAATTTCCCATATTGATGAAGTCTTAATTCATGAAACTGTAAAACAATTTTTGGGTGAAATAGACCAGAAACCGCCCATTTATTCTGCAATCAAAAAAGATGGTGTTCGCCTTTATGAACACGCTCGAGCAGGTGAAACAGTAGAAATTGCAACCCGAAAAACTACGATTCACGAATTTGAAATCACAAGAATTGCTTTGCCAGAAATAGATTTTCGAGTGGTTTGTAGCAAAGGAACTTATATTCGTTCTTTAGCGTATGATTTTGGAAAAGCAATGCATTCTGGTTCGCATTTGACCGCTTTACGAAGAACAAAAATTGGTGATTATAATGTAGAAAATGCTGTGGATGTAATTGTTTTTGAGAGTTTGCTTAAGTAAATGATTGCGTATTATATTACAAATGCTTTTTCAGATTCAACGGCAAGAAGCAGTTCAATAACTTCATTTTGTGTTGAAAATCCTTTATCGTGCAAATACCACAATTGTAATTCGGCTTTGGCGGTTTCATCAATAGCGCCAAATTTTTCTTTATAATTTTGTATTAATTCGATTGCGCCTTTTGGTCGTGGCCCCCAATTTCCTTCAACATTCAAGGTGTTTTTATCCAAAATAATCAATTTTGGAATTGATTTTGCGCCATTGGTTAAAAACAAATTCATCAATTCCTCATTTTCATCACGAAAGACAATTTTCAGTTCAATTTTATCCGAAACTTCTTCCATTTTATTGAAAATTGGGAGCAATTGCGCCGCATCGCCACACCATCCTTCTGAAATTACAAGCCAAATAGATGCGTTTTTCAACGATTGTAAATTCAATAAAATCTCTTCAGAAATTTTAATAGTTTTATCTAATCGATGCATTCTGGTTTCGTTCAAACTGCTATAATGCGTCAAATCTTCCGATTGAATAGCACCCGATGATTTCCCTTCAATTAATAAATCAGAAATAATTTTTCTGTATTCATTATAGGAGTAACTATTTATCAAAGCTTTGGCGATAACTGTTTTCATAGAAAATGATTTTTACAAATTTACGAAATAAAACAACCTTAATTATGATAAATAGTATATCCAACTAATCGGTTTCTTTTTGAAAAACTAGAAAGGTCAAAAAAAATGCGAACACTATTTAATAAAAAAAGAATATGCCTATATTTGCAAAATACAACTCAACCAAATTATGAAATACAAAAGAATTCTTCTAAAATTAAGTGGCGAAGCGCTAATGGGCGAAAGGCAATATGGAATTGACCCAGCGAGATTGGCTGAATATGCCGAAGAAATCAAAAAAATTCACTCAAAAGGAGTTGAAATTGCAATTGTAATTGGTGGTGGAAATATTTTTAGAGGAGTTGCAGGAGCTAGCAACGGAATGGATCGCGTTCAAGGCGATTATATGGGAATGCTTGCCACCGTTATCAATGGAATGGCGTTGCAAGGTGCATTGGAAGAAAAAGGAATGCTAACACGTTTGCAAACCGCTTTGAAAATCGAGGCAATTGCAGAACCATATATAAAAAGAAGAGCCGTTCGTCACCTTGAAAAAGGGCGAATTGTAATTTTTGGAGCAGGAACAGGAAATCCGTATTTTACAACAGATACAGCTGCCGTTTTGAGAGGTGTAGAAATTCACGCCGATGTGATTTTGAAAGGAACACGCGTTGACGGAATTTATTCTGCCGATCCTGAAAAAGATGCAAATGCAACAAAATTCGACACAATTTCTTTTGAAGACGTAATCAAAAAAGGATTAAACGTAATGGATTCAACCGCTTTCACGCTAAGCCAAGAAAATAAATTGCCAATTGTAGTTTTTGATATGAACAAAGAAGGAAATTTATTAAAAATTTGCGAAGGCGAAAATATCGGAACAGTAGTTAAAATATAAGGCTTGCTCAAAAAGCAAAAAATCAAGAAAAATGACTGAAGAAATTGAATTTATATTAGATAGTACAGAAGAATCGATGCAAGGTTCTATTGCGCATTTAGAAAAAGAATTTCTAAATATTCGTGCAGGAAAAGCTTCACCGGCAATGTTGGGAAGCGTTTTTGTGGATTATTATGGCGCTGCAACACCGCTTTCACAAGTTTCAAAAATTAGCGTTCCAGATGCAAGAACAATAACCTTACAGCCTTTTGAAAAAAACATGTTGCAGGTAATTGAGAAAGCAATTATGGTTGCAAATATTGGATTTAACCCAATGAATAATGGCGATGTAATCATTATTAGCGTGCCACCATTAACCGAGGAACGCCGTCGTGATTTAGCAAAACAAGCCAAAGTAGAAGCCGAAGATGCTAAAATTGGAGTTCGAAACGTACGAAAAGATGCCAATTCAGATATTAAAAAATTAGAAAAAGAAGGAACTTCAGAAGACATTTGCAAAAGTGCCGAAGAACAAGTTCAGAATTTAACAAATAGTTTCATCCGCAAAATCGACGAACTTTTAGTCGTTAAAGAAGCCGAAATTATGAAAGTTTAACTTCATTACATTCCTATCAAATCCGCTACATTGCGGATTTTTTTTGGGGCGTGCCCTCGTTTAGAACGTTTCCAGAAACTACAACATTTTTCGTAAACTCGGTCGGGCATTCCGCTGCAATCTTTGCTCCACTTCGTTCCACAAAGGATTTCCGCTGCAATCCCTCACGCAAAACAAACCAAAAAATTAATTGAACTAAAATTAATTGAAATTCCTAATCGTAAATAATGCTAATATTTATTTGAAATTAGTTCAATTTAAGAAATTTAAAATAACGTTTTGTAATTGTAATTAAAAATTTTAAACCTAAATTTACAAAAAAGGAATGTGGAGAATAGAAACCACTCCAAAAACGGGCGGAATCAATCAGCCAAATAAGTACGTAAAATAATAAAAAACAATATGATAAATTATATAACACTATCGCAACTAATTGTAGCAGCATCCGTTATTTTTGTTTGGATCTTTCGATTTGACAACATTATAAAAGAATTCAAGCAATTTGGATTAAGTGATTTAACTAGAAGTTTTATTGGAGCAACTAAAATTGCTTTGTCAACATTGCTAATTGTAGGCATCTGGTATTCTTCGTTAGTACTTATTCCATCTATAATTATGGGTTCAATAATGGTGGCCGCACAGTATTTTCATTTTAAAGTAAAAAATCCGTTTATAAAACATTTACCATCACTATTACTATTGATTTTGTGTGTTCTTATAACTTTAGCTTCATTAGACACAATTTAACTATGACCCTTTTCACCATTTGCATTTACATTTCAAGCTTATCCTTTTTTGCGTATTGCATCTCCTACTTTACATCGCCTCACATGAAAAGCGAATTCAAACGCTTTAATTTAGAAAAATTAGGACTTTTAACTATTATTTTAGAATTTGTGGGTGCAACTGGACTTATAGTAGGTTTGCTATACAACCCAATATTAATAATTTCGTCTGGCGGACTCACGCTACTAATGTTCCTTGGTACAATTGTTAGAATCCGATTAAAAGACAGTCTCTGGATAAGTTTGCCAGCCTTGTTTTATATGTTTTTAAATGGCTATGTGTTTTTTGAGGCAATTAATAATTAGGTGTAAATTTCCCCACCGCTCCCGCACGAATCCTTTCGTGTGGTTTTGAAAACAGGAATTAATCAAGAACAAATATTACAATTTATAATCTTCGTTTTTTTCCACAGATTCACAGATTTTCAAATAAACTTTCTTAAATATTGAAATAGAATCTGAAATAAATTCAAATTGACAAATAGAGAACGTTTCATTGCAACGACAAGCCTGGAAAATTGTTTTTTCCCAAAGAATTAAACGGATATTACAAATAATCGAAGAAAAAATCACAACAATTTTTTTTTAAAATCCAACATATTACAATAACCTGATGATTTTATATTTTTGTATTCTAATCGATTACTTATTAAAATGACTACACTTACTGTAAACAAAAAAGACATTTCTCAAATTTCAATCATTAAAAAAATATTGAAAGCTTTTGATGTGGAAGTATTGAACAAAATAATGAAATCACTAATCTTGAAATAATTAAAAGATTAGAGAAGCACCATAAAAACTTTCAAAAATCTGCTTATAGAAAAGAAAACTACACCAAAGTAGATACCAAAAATATATGGGCAGATATACAATAGAAATAAGCAAAGAAGCACTTGCTGATTTGTCAAAAATAAAAAAGTAGGGAAAGAAAACAGACGTTTTAAAAATTGAAAAAATCTTTCTTGAATTAGAAATACATCCAACAATTGGTATTTGCAACCCCGAAAAATTGAAATATAAATCTGAAAACGTTTGGTCCAGACAAATTAACAAAAAATACCGATTGATTTATGAAATTATTGACCACGAAGTAGTTGTAATTATCATTTCAACCTTGGGGCATTATAATGATAAATAATTTAGTTTCCTTAAAATATCAGCAGTAAAGTTCCTTTCCTCCAAAATACAGTTTGGGGATAAGTTTCCAATCATAGCATTTAACTAATTTAATGTATTTTAAAAATAACCGATTCATTTTTTTACTTTTGTATTTGAATTTATAACAATGAAAAGAACGTTAGTAATCGGAGACATCCACGGTGGATTGAGAGCCCTTAAACAAATTTTTGAAAAAGCAAGTGTTACTTCAAATGATACTTTAGTCTTCCTTGGTGACTATGTTGATGGCTGGAGTGAATCGCCCCAAGTATTGGATTTTTTAATCTCCTTAGAAAAAAAACAAACTTGTATTTTCGTTCGGGGAAATCATGATGAATTGGCATTGCATTGGTTGCAAAACCATCATGATAATCCTTTGTGGTATGAACATGGCGGCGGCGCTACAGTTTTGGCTTACGCCAATGTGGACGAAACTACCAAACAAAAACACATTGATTTTTTATTGAATTTAGTAAATTATCATGTAGATTCTAATAATAGATTGTTCGTCCATGCAGGTTTTACAAGTATGAACGGAGTAACGCATGAGCATTTTCATAAAATGTTTTATTGGGAGCGAACCCTTTGGGAAACCGCGTTGGCATTGGATAAATCTATGAAAACTGACGATTTATATTATCCAAAACGACTCACATTATATAATGAAATTTATATTGGTCACACACCAGTCACTAAAATCGGCAAAACCATTCCCATTCAAATGGCGAACGTTTGGAATGTAGATACAGGCGCCGCTTTTCTTGGTCCCTTGACAATTTTAGACATAGACACAAAGGAATATTGGCAAAGTGATCCTTTACCTGAATTATATCCTGATGAAAAAGGTAGAAATTAGTGTGAAGTCACTACATTTGACCATTATTATAATTTATACCAAATAAAATAATGAAAAAAATTATCATTGCCGCTTTTATTCTTTCTGCAACATTTGTAAACGCTCAAGCCTATAATGGGAAAAAAGATGTTAAAATGCAAATTGGTGCCAACATTCAAGACGGAGGAACAGGAATTTTTGTTTCCACAGATTTTGGAATTGGAGAAAACATGTCTTTTGGATTTTCTGGAAATTACCTATTGTCCACAGATGCTGTTTTAGGTTCTAATGTAGAATTTTTAGATAGAACAGATCTAAAAGTAAGATTCAATGCAAATATTGGAAATGTATTTAAAATGGATAAATCCATGGATATTTACCCAGGATTGGATTTGGGAATGCGAAATTTTGGCGCTCATCTTGGATTTAGATATTTCTTTACAGATGGTTTCGGATTATTTACCGAGGCTGGAATGCCAATAGCGAGTTATAAGACAAATTCGGTAGGTTATGAAAAACTTAACAACCAATTTGTTTTTAATGTTGGAATGAGTTTCAATTTGTAGTGATTTCTATTAAATAAAAAAAGTCCGATTTGAAATTCAAATCGGACTTTTTTATTGGGTTTATTTTTCTTACAAATCAAATTTTATTCCTTGTGCTAAAGGTAAACTTGTGGTATAATTAATGGTATTGGTTTGTCTTCTCATATACACTTTCCAAGCATCAGAACCTGATTCTCTTCCTCCACCAGTTTCTTTTTCACCACCAAAAGCACCGCCAATTTCAGCTCCAGAAGTTCCAATATTTACGTTAGCAATTCCACAATCAGAACCAGCAACAGAGAGAAATAATTCGGCTTCACGCAAATTATTAGTCATAATTGCTGATGATAATCCCTGAGCAACACCATTTTGAATTGCAATAGCGTCATGAACATCGCCTGAATATTTCAATAAATATAAAACGGGTGCAAAAGTTTCGTGTTGTACAATTTCAAATGAATTTTTGGCTTCGGCAATTGCTGGTTTTACGTAGCAGCCACTTTCATAACCTTCGCCTGAAAGAACGCCACCTTCAACAAGGATTTTTCCTCCTTCGGCAACCACTTTTTCCAAAGCATTTTTGTACATATCAACTGCTAAAGTATCAATTAATGGGCCAACGTGATTGTTTTGATCCAATGGATTTCCAATTCTCAATTGCTTGTATGCTGAAACGATAGCTTCTGTTACTTTGTCATAAATACTTTCGTGAATAATCAGTCTTCGGGTAGAAGTACAACGTTGTCCCGCAGTTCCAACAGCGCCAAAAACAGCGCCAATTACTGTCATTTTTATATCGGCATCTGGGGTAACAATAATTGCATTGTTTCCACCTAATTCTAATAATGATCTTCCAAGACGACCTGCAACGGCTTGCGCTACAATTTTACCCATTCTTGTTGACCCTGTTGCAGAAATTAATGGAACACGACGATCATTTGTCATCAGTTCACCCACTTTATAATCTCCGTTTATCAAACAAGAAATTCCTTCTGGAAGGTTATTTTCTTTGATAACTTCGGCAATAATATTCTGACAAGCAATTCCACAAAGTGGTGTTTTTTCTGAAGGTTTCCAAACGCAAACATCTCCACAAATCCAAGCCAAAGCGGTATTCCAAGCCCAAACGGCAACTGGAAAATTGAATGCAGAAATTATTCCAACGATTCCCATTGGATGGTATTGTTCGTACATTCTGTGTCCTGGTCGTTCAGAATGCATTGTCAAACCGTGCAATTGACGAGAAAGTCCCACGGCAAAATCACAAATGTCAATCATTTCTTGAACTTCGCCATAACCTTCTTGTAGCGATTTTCCCATTTCATAGGAAACCAACTTTCCAAGAGCTTCTTTGTTTTTACGTAATTTATCTCCAAACTGACGCACAATTTCTCCACGAAGAGGAGCGGGCATTAGTTTAAATGTTTGAAACGCCGCTGTTGCTGATTGCATTACTTTTTCATAATCTTCAGCAGAAGTACATTTTACAGCACCAATTAATTGTCCGTCAACTGGCGAATAACTTTCTAAAGTTGCGCCATTTGAAAAATTATTTAAACCTGTTGAAGTTCCTTCGTTTATAGCTTTTACACCTAATTGTGCCAAAGCTTCTTTCATTCCGAATTGATTTGCAATTGTTATCATTGTAACTATTTAGTTAAGAATTGTTATATTTTTTTACAAAAATACGTATTTTTAGTTTAATCTAAAGAGGGAATATACTGTAGATTTAAAAAGAATTAACAGAAATCGAGTGCTATTTTCCTAAATACCTTGCATCAGATTCCATTACTGTTCCGCAATTAGAACACGTGCGTAGTTTTTCTGAAGTATAGAAATTTTGATAATGTGGTAGAAAATCTTTTTCAATATCGTGCAATTCAAAATAGACTTCGTGCAGCTTATGATTGCATTTTTCACAATGCCAAAGCAATCCATCAGTAAAGCCTTTTCCAGCTCTTTTTCTTTCAATTACCAATCCAATTGAGCCTTCGGAACGTATTGGAGAATGAGGAATTTTGGCTGGATTTAAATACATATCGCCAGCGTGAAGTTCCATTTCTTGACACTCTCCATCAACTTGAACAAGGACTTTTATGGAACCCTCAAGTTGATAGAATAATTCTTCTGTTTCGTTATAATGGTAATCTTTTCTGGCATTTGGGCCAGCAACAATCATAACTATATAGTCATCGGAAGCAACATAAATGTTCTTATTTCCAACAGGCGGTTTTAGAAGATGACGGTTTTCTTCAATCCATTTATTAAGATTAAAAGGTTTTAAAAGTGCCATAATGATTTTAATTTGTTGCTAATTTACATAAAAAAAAGGTTAGCGTGAACTAACCTTTTTAAATATTATTTTACTTCTTTAATCAAATAAATATAAACTGGAAAGTGATCGCTAAAACCAGGTTCGGCGGGTGAATTCCTTTTTGGGTAGCCTTTGTATTGTCCTGCAGTTTCAATTAGAAACGATTTGTTGTAAATACCCGCTTTCCAATATTTTATTGAAGAATAATCATTTTTTATCAAAGATTCAGAAACCATAATCTGATCAAAAATATCACCAGAATCTCTATAAAACAAAGAAGCGTTGCCTTTTCTAGCCATTTCTTCAAAAGGATTATAAACGCCAAATTCTTTCACATCTTCTTTTTTAAGTTTAGCGCCAATACCTTCTTTCACACTTTTATTATACGAACCATCATTTAAATCGCCCATACAAATAATTTTAGCATTTGGATTTGATTTATAAATAGAATCCATTACTTTTCTTGCCAATCGACCTGCAGCTTCACGGAAAGGGCTACTCTTTTTTTCTCCGCCTGAACGAGATGGCCAGTGGTTTACCATAATATTTACTTCTTCACCATCCAAAAGACCTGTTACTAAAAGGATGTCTCTTGTATAAACCCTCGTGTCAACAACAGTTGTAACTAAAACGTCATCTGTTTTTTCTTCAGCTTCAACTTTTTCTTTTTTATCTGTTTTTGATTGATCTCTATAAACCAATAATGGGATATTAATTGAACTTGTTGGCTTAAAGTATTTTTTTTGATACAAAAGACCTACATCAATTCCTCTTTTATCAGGGGAATCAAAATGTACAACGCCATACTCTTTTCCTATCATTTGATAGTTCTTTACTAAATCTTCGAGCACTCCTCTATTTTCAACTTCACAAACTCCAATAATAGTTGGAGATTCTTTTTGTTTATCACTAGTTCCAATTTCGGGTAAAACGCGCCCTAAATTATCTAATTTTTGTTTGTATTTTTTAAGAGTCCATCCTTTTTGAGGTAAATATTCCTCATCAAAATTTGATCCATTAATAGTATCGAAAAGATTTTCAAGATTGTAAAAAGCAACCGTGTGAACTTTATATTTTTTTTCCTGAGCTTTAGTTGCAATTGTAAAAAGCGAAATAAAAAGGAATGCTAAAAAGAGTTTGTTTTTCATAAATAGGTAAGTTTGTTTTTTTCAATGTTAAACTTTTGGGATACAAATGTAAAATAATAATAGGTACACATTTACATTATAAGGTTAAGAAATTTGTTTTAGACTAAAATTATATGAAATAACATTGATTATCGAAGTGATATTCTTAATGTTAGATTAATTTTTCAAAATAAAACACTTTGAAAGCCAATAAAATAAAAGGGCTGATGTTAATTTAAGGTCAAGTTTAACATAAGTTTTCAACGAATGAAGAAATATTTAATTATTTCTCGTAAATTTGCTCCCCCCTTATGAATTATAATAAATAATTTTTAGGGGATTAACCTTAATTCTATTTATGAAAAAACTTGTTATTAGTACATTATTTGTAATGCAAGTGTTTTTTGTTTTTGCACAAAATCCTACTGGTATTTCCGGAAAAGTTTTAGATTCAAAAACACAAAAACCATTACAAAATGTAGTTGCTTCAATTCAAAACTCGAATTTAACACAGCTAACGGATGCTGCAGGAAAATTTTTGTTTGAAAAAGTAGCTGTAGGAAATCAATTATTGCAAATTAGAAGCATTGGCTATAAAGACCAATTGCTACCAGTTGAAATAATTGCAGGAAAAGTGATTGACTTGGGTGTAATTTCAATCCAAGAAGATCAAAGCTTTGAAATACAGTCCAGTTTAGTGACCATCACAGAAAGTGATTTATCTGATGACAACAGTGGTTCAGAAAACACATCAAGTTTGCTTCAAGCATCTCGAGATGTTTTTCAACAATCGGCTGCTTTTAATTGGGGTCAAGCCCGATTTAGAATCCGTGGATTAGATAGTGAGTATTCAACTACTATGATTAACGGGGTTTCTATGAACAAAGCTGCTGACGGAAGACCACAATGGAGCAATTGGGGCGGATTGAATGACGCAACAAGAAATCAAGAATTTACAATGGGTTCTGGCCCGTCAGATTATACTTTTGGAGGGATTCTTGGCACACAAGAAATAAATACGAGAGCTTCAATATACAGACCTGGTTCAAGAATTTCAGCTTCAGGAACCAATACCAATTATACCGGTAGATTAATGGGAACTATCGTATCTGGAATGGATAAATACGGTTGGGCTTATGTGATTTCTGCTGGAAGACGTTGGGCAACTGAAGGTTATTTTGAAGGAACAAATTATGCGGCTAACTCTTTTTTTGCAAGTGTTGAAAAGAAAATAAATGACAAACACAGTTTAAATTTTACTTCGATTTATGCCCAAAATAGCAGAGCAAAGAACTCACCAACTTCAGATGAGGTTGCAAGTTTAAATGGTACTACATACAATTCATATTGGGGTTGGCAAGACGGAGAAAAAAGAAATTCAAGAGTAAGAAATATTGAAGAACCAATCTTTATGTTAAGCCATTATTGGAAAATTAATGCTAAAAACAAATTAAATACCAATGTTACTTATCAATTTGGTGAAATTGGAAATAGCAGAATTGATTTTCAAGGAGCAAATAATCCTGACCCAACATATTATAGAAATTTGCCAAGTTATTGGACTTCAATCTATGGTGCTGACGCAGGCGAAAACCCTGGAGCATTTACTCCAGACTATGTAAATGGTGCAATTGCAAGATCTAAATTTATAGCAAATTCACAAATTGACTGGAATGCGATGTACAGAGCGAATTCAACTGCGATTTTGGATGCTAATGGAAATGAGATAGGTAGAATGCCTTCTTTAAGCAAATATGTTTTGTATGAAGATAGAACTGATGATAAAACATTTACGGCAAATACTATTTTGAACTCACAAATTAACGACAATATTGTCTTAAATGCAGGAGCAACTTACAGAAAGTTAAAGTCATCTAATTTTCAAGTTCTTTTGGATTTATTAGGCGGAACTCATTTTAACGATATTGATACTTTTGGTGCCACAACAGACCAACAACAATCGGATTTGAATAATCCTGGAAAACAAGTTCTTGAAAATGACAAATACGGCTACAATTATAATATGTTTGCGGATGTAATCGATGCTTTTACACAATTTAAATTCACTTACAAAAAGATAGATTTCTATTTGGCGCAATCATTTACAAGTTCAACATATCAAAGAGAAGGATTGTATAAAAATGGTTATTATCCTACAAACTCTTTCGGGAAAAGCGATAAAACAACTTTTGAAAACTTTGGTTTTAAAGGGGGTTTAACGTATAAAATTACAGGGAAACACTTCTTGAATTTTAACGCTGCGCACATGTCAAAAGCACCTTCTTTGAGAAACACCTATCCAAATGCACGTTTAAATAACAATATTGTAAACGGAATTGAAAGTGAAATTATTTCAAGTGCAGATGCTAGCTATGTTTTTAGAGGTCCTAAAATTAAAGCAAAAGTAACCGCTTATTTTTCAAAAATTAAAAATGCCACCGAAACATCATTTTACTATGCAGATGGTATATTTGGAAATGATGACGCTACAGATACTAACGATAGTAATGCTTTCGTAAGTGAAACTGTTACGGATATTAGCAAGAAAAACATTGGAGCAGAATTAGGGTTTGAATATCAAATTACTTCAACTATAAAATTGACTACCGCTGCTGCTTATGGACAATATACGTATGATAACAATCCAACGGTATTGATTACAAATGATGCTAAAGCTACTTTAGACAATATGAACCCTGTTACAGATTTTGGAACAGCAACAATGAAAAACTACAGACAGCCTGGAATGCCGCAACAAGCCTATTCGTTTGGTGTGGAATACAGAGATCCTAAGTTTTGGAACATTGCTGCTAATATTAATTATTTAGCAGATAATCATTTGGATATTTCTCCAATTATGAGAACCAGTAATTTCTTTATCAACCCTGCAACAGGATTTAATTTTCCTGAGGCAACAGTTGAAAGAGGAAGAGAATTATTGAAACAAGAAAAATTTGATCCAATTTCTTTATTGAATATCATTGGAGGAAAATCATGGCGAATTGATGGTAAAACGCTAGGATTCTTTGCAAGTATCAATAATGTATTAGATGTTACCTATAAAACAGGTGGATTTGAACAAGCAAGAAATGCAAATTTTAGACAACTTAACCAAGATGCTTCTAGCGCAACACCTGCAATAGCAGCGACACCTACATCAAATGCAATTCCCGCAAATTATCCTGCGTTTGCACCAAAATATTTTTATGGCTACGGAAGAACTTATTTCGTAAATTTATATCTTAATTTTTAATTAGAAAACTCACATTATGAAAACAAATATTTTAAAATCAGTTTTTTTCGTAGCATTAGCAATTGGAACACTATCTAGTTGTGTAAACGATAACAATTACGACATTCCTGTTTTGGATTGTACACAGCCGAATTTAACGGCAAACAGAACTATTCCTCAAGTAATTGCAGCTTCAGCTCCTCTAGTTGCACAATATACTTATGATGATGTTATAGAAGCGTATGTAGTTTCAAGTGATGAAGCTGGAAATTTCTACAAATCTATATCTTTACAAACATTGGCAACAGCAACAACACCAGCAGTTGGATTTAGCGTTCCTGTTGATGCGGCTAACACTTATGTTGATTACAGACCAGGTGTGAAGGTATATATTAAATTGAAAGATTTATATACTGACATTGTTTATGGATCAATGAGAGTAGGTGGAATTTATGTAAATTCTTCTTCAATTGCTTCAGTTGGAAGATTACCACAAACAGTTTACAAAGACAAACTTGTTGCTTCATGCACAAATGTTAGCGAAGATGTTTTAGTAAAACAATTGGACATTTCTCAACTATTAAATGATGCTAACTTAAACACATTATGTGAGGTTTCTGGAGTTCAATTTGAGGGTGCTGCAATAGGAAGACATTATTACGAATCAGCAAACGTCATTGGAGGAGCTACAAACTGGAATCTTACAGATGTTTGTGGAAATCAAGTAATTTTTAGAACAAGTGCTTATGCTACTTATGCTTCAAAATTAGTTCCAACAGGAAGAGGAAAAGTGAGAGGAGTATTAACAAAATACGGTTCAGATTACCAATTTATGGCAAGATCAGAAGCGGATGTAATGCTAACCGAAACAATATCACCTCCATTCTTTTCTGAAGATTTCCAAACTGCAGTAAACAATACTGCTTTAGATTTTCCAAACTGGACAAATGTTGCTACTGTTGGAACAAAACTATGGCAAGAAAAAACATTTAACGGAACTGGATTTACTGAACTAAGTTCATTTGGTTCAGGAAATGCAGTTAATGAATCTTGGTTAGTTTCTCCTCCAATCAATATGGATTCTCACACAGGCGAAGTTTTAATTTTTAAAGTTGCACAACACCACTTAGATGTTGATTCTCCGTTAAATTCACTTAAAGTTTATGTTTCTACTAATTTTACAGGAAATGTAACAACTGCAACTTGGACACAAATTATAGTTCCTTTACCAATAAAAGCAACCCCTTGGTATCAATTTGTAAGTTCAGGATGTGTTGATTTGTCTTCATATACTGGAAATCTAAATGTTGCATTTAAGTTTACTGGTTCTGGTACAGTTACAACATTAGATGGTGCTTTTCAAATAGATGACATTAAAGTTTTCGGAAACTAATCTCCAATTACTTATAATAAAAAGAGCCACATTGCGTGGCTCTTTTTTTTGGTATATTGAAATTCAATATTTTTTTACGTAAACAAAGCTTTTAATTCTGTAGCTTCACTAGGACTCATTTTTCCAGCCAACACTAAACTTAATTGTTTTCGTCTTAAGGCACCATCAAAACGTTCTTTTTCTATTTCTGTTTCAGGGATAATTTGGGGTACTTCCACAGGTCTTCCAGTGTCGTCAACGGCAACAAAAGTATAAATAGCTTCGTTGGCTTTACTTCTAATTCCGGTTTCACGGTCTTCAACCCAAACATCTATATAAATTTCCATAGAACTTTTGAAACTTCTTGAAACTTTGGCTTCAATTGTAACAACGCTTCCCAAAGGAATTGCACGATTGAAAGCTACATGATTCACAGAGGCCGTTACAGCTACTCTTCTCGAATGTCTTCTTGCTGAAATACTTGCAGCTCTGTCCATTCTTGCTAATAATTCTCCGCCAAAAAGATTGTTTAATGGATTTGTCTCGCTTGGTAAAACCAAATCGGTTAAAATGGTCAACGACTCTGAGGGGTGTTTTGGATGCATGATTTTTTTTACAAAGGTAATTACACCGCATAAAAAATCCCGATAATATCGGGATTTTTTATTTATATTTCTTCAATTAGCAACCAAGCATCCGGATTTTGAGTTTTTTGAATTTCAACTCTTGCCTTTTGAGCTTCTTCAAATGTTGGATAACTTCCATAAAGTACAGGAAATAAACCATGATTATTTGGTGCTAATCTTTTTGCTTTGAAGCCTTCTTTACTTAATTTTTGATATATTCTTTCTGCATTTTCTTCAAGTCTAAAAGAACCCGCAACAACGTGATACGGCATTTTTTCTTCCTTAACCGTTAAAGTTACAGATGGCAACGGACTTTCAATAAAGAATGTAGCTTCTTGAATTTTATTTTGTACTTGTTCTTGCACCGCTTTTTCTACTATTAATGTATCTTCGGCAACTTTATCTTGGTATAATTTAATACCCATTATTCCAGTAAACGATAGCGATAAAACGATAATCGCTGCATATTTTAAATAGGTACGCCCTGAATTTCTCTCAGCAATCAATTGAATAACTTCATCTTCTTCAACAGTTTCAAATACATGTTGAAGCACTTCTCTTTTAATTGAAGGAGCAATTATTGAACTCAATCCAAAAGAATTTGCGAAATAATTTGGTTGTTCGTAAGGAGAGAAAACAATATTTTTTTCTGAATTTAACGAAAGCTCACCGATGTTTTTTAACGCAATTGTGTTTTCAAATTGTAAAGTATTTTTCCACTTTGTGACTTCAATTTCTATAGATGCAACGGCAGTTTCATAGGTACTTTTTTCATTTTGAGAAATATGATTGGCTAATAAACCGTCATTATTTTTCAAAAACGAATTAAACGAAATCAATTTTTTAGGCGGATAGAATCCATTAGTGTTTTCGTTCCATTGTGCCGATTGTATTTCGGTCAAAAAAGCACCAAAACCTGGAATCGTAACACATTGATACCGATATAAAAGCTGTGAAATGTAAAGTTCTAAATTCATAATAACAAAGTTATACAATCAAAATAGTTATCAAAATTTTATTCACATTTTTTATTAACAATTTGCAAAAAAATGCATACATTTCACATTCAAATATTTGCCATGAACGAAACCGAGTTATTTTATTTACTAGCCCTACAAAAAGTGGAAGGAGTAGGCGATATTGTTGCTAAAAAACTAATTTCCCACTGTGGAAATGCCGAAACTATTTTCAAAACCAAGTCGTCACAATTGTCTTCTATCGATGGAATTGGGAGTGTTTTACTTTCAAAATTAAAAAATAAATCCATTTTTGAGAAAGCGGAAGTAGAATTAAAATTTATAAAAAACAATGAAATCAACGTTGCTTTTTTCCAAGATGAAAAGTATCCCGAACGCCTGAAACATTGTATTGACGGACCACTTTTGTTATTCTCTTCGGGAAATATTGATTTCAAAACCAGAAAAATAATTAGTATTGTTGGAACTCGACAAATTACTTCGCAAGGAACCGAATTCTGCAAAAAATTAATTTCCGATTTAGCACCTTTAAATCCAATAATCGTGAGTGGTTTTGCGTACGGCGTTGATATCGTCGCACATCAAGCTGCAATGGAACACGATTTGCAAACTATTGGCGTAGTTGCTCACGGTTTAGACCAAATTTATCCAAGTGTTCATAAAAAATATGTTGCTAAAATGGAAAAAAATGGCGGTTTTCTGACGGAATTTTGGAGCGGAACCAATCCCGAAAAAGAGAATTTCGTAAAACGAAATCGAATTGTTGCAGGAATGTCTGAAGCCACAATTGTCATTGAATCGGCTGATAAAGGCGGATCGTTAATCACTGCGAATTTAGCCAATGACTACAACCGTGATGTTTTTGCAGTTCCCGGAAGAACATCTGATAAATTGAGTCAAGGCTGTAATAATTTAATTAAAACTCAAAAGGCAAATTTGCTGACAAGTGCCGCCGATATTGTGTATATTTTGAATTGGGATATTGAACAAAAATCCAAACCAGTTCAAAAACAATTATTTGTAACTTTAGAAAATGACGAACAGAAAATATACGATTACCTTCTAAAATCAGGAAAGGAAATCCTCGATATTATTGCTTTAGAATGTGATTTTCCGATTTATAAAATCTCTGGAATGTTATTAAATATGGAATTAAAAGGCGTAATTCGTCCATTGCCAGGTAAATTATTTGAGGCAATTTAGAAACTAAAACCTAATTTTTCTCTAACTCTTCTCAAAACACCGTTGGCAACAGCTTTCGCTTTTTCTGCACCTTGAAATAATTCGTGATCAATTTCTGGCAAATTACTCATATAGTAATTGTATTTCTCCCGTTCGGTTTTGAATTTCTCGGTAATCAACTCAAACAAGTCTTGTTTGGCGTGACCATAACCATAATCAGCATTTGCATTAGCATAATTAGAAATCATTTTTTGAATTTGATTTTCGTCAGCTAATAATTTGTAAATGGCAAAAATGTTACACGTTTCAGTATTTTTGGGAGCTTCTAAAGGCGTGCTATCACTTTCAATTCCCATAATTTGCTTGCGCAAAGCCTTGTCGTCTAAAAATATATTGATGATATTATTCGCAGATTTACTCATTTTTCCGCCATTTGTTCCAGGAACATATTTGGTATCTTCTTGAATATATGATTCTGGCAAAACAAAAGTTTCCCCCATTTGATGATTGAAACGAGCCGCAACATCACGAGTAATTTCAATGTGCTGCAATTGGTCTTTTCCAACAGGAACAAATTCGGCATCATACAACAAAATATCAGCCGCCATAAGCATTGGATAAGAAAACAATCCTGCATTTACATCTTCTAAACGGTCGGATTTGTCTTTGAATGAATGTGCCAATGTCAACCTTTGAAAAGGGAAAAAACAACTCAAATACCAAGATAATTCTGCCGTTTGTGGCACATCAGATTGGCGATAAAAAATCACTTTTTTAACGTTCAATCCACACGCCAACCAAGCAGCGGCGGTACTATAAGTGTTCGCTCTTAAAGTTGCACCGTCTTTTATTTGAGTGATAGAATGTAAATCGGCAATGAAAAGAAACGATTCATTTTCGGGTTTATTCGACAACTCAATCGCTGGGATTATTGCGCCTAATAAATTTCCTAAATGCGGGGTTCCTGTGCTTTGGATGCCTGTTAAAATCTTTGACATTGTTTTTTTATTTATCGCAAAGTTAAACCTTTGTATTAAAAATAACAGCTAATTGTGTATTTTTGACAATATGAAATTAATAAAAAATATTTTTTGGCTTCTTTGGCGAATTTGGTTTTACATTATGATGGGAATTCCTATCATTATAATGTTACCATTTTTAATAATTTCTATTCTTAAAGAAAAATGGTATCCTTACTTTTTTATAATGGCTCGAATTTGGGCAAAAGTAATTCTTTTCGGAACTGGATTTTATTATAAAATAGAACGAGAGCAAGAAATGGAACCCAACAAAAGCTATATGCTGGTTGCCAATCACACTTCTATGACGGATATTATGTTGATGCTTGTCGTTTCAAAACATCCTTTTGTATTTGTTGGTAAAAAAGAATTATCGAAGATTCCATTGTTCGGTTTTTTCTACAAACGCACGTGTATTTTGGTGGATAGAAATAGTTCAAGAAGCCGAATGGAAGTTTTTAATCGGGCTCAAAAAAGATTAAATCAAGGATTGAGTATTTGTATTTTCCCAGAAGGCGGTGTTCCTTTAGATGAATCTATAGTTTTGGACGATTTTAAAGACGGGGCTTTTCGATTGGCGATTGAACATCAAATTCCAATTGTACCAATCACTTTTGCAGATAATAAAAAGCGAATGTCCTATACTTTTTTCAGTGGAAGTCTCGGAATTATGAGAGCAAAAGTGCATCCTTTTATTTATACAACTGGAAAAACTATTGAAAACAAAAAAGACATCCGAGAAGTTAAAGAACAGGCTTGGTCAATAATTCACAAGCAACTTTTAGACTATAATAAATAAAAAAAACTGCCCAATTTCTTGAGCAGTTTCTGAATTTAAGCATTATTTTCTTTAATTCTATCTTTAATTTTTTGTTCTAATTCGTCTGCCATTTCAGGATTGTCCTTGATTAACGATTTTACCGCATCACGACCTTGCCCTAATTTGGTTTCGCCATAACTGAACCAAGAACCTGCTTTTTTGATAATTTCAAATTCAACAGCTAAGTCTAATATTTCGCCAGTTTTAGAAATTCCTTCACCGTACATAATATCAAATTCTGCAACTTTGAAAGGTGGTGCCACTTTATTTTTAACGACTTTCACTTTTGTTCTGTTTCCAATAACATTATCGCCATCTTTTATTTGAGTTGAACGACGAATATCCAAACGAACTGACGCATAAAATTTCAATGCATTTCCACCAGTTGTAGTTTCTGGATTACCAAACATAACACCAATTTTCTCTCTCAACTGATTGATAAAGAATACCGTACAATTTGTTTTACTGATAGTTCCAGTTAATTTTCTCAAGGCCTGAGACATCAAACGGGCGTGTAATCCCATTTTTGAATCACCCATTTCGCCTTCAATTTCACTTTTTGGTGTCAAAGCGGCAACAGAGTCAATTACTACAATATCAATTGCGCCCGAACGAATTAAATTCTCGGCAATTTCAAGTGCTTGTTCCCCATTATCAGGTTGCGAAATGATTAAATTTTCAATATCAACGCCTAATTTTTCTGCATAATTTCTATCGAAAGCGTGTTCCGCATCAATAAATGCTGCAATTCCACCAGCCTTTTGAGCTTCTGCAATTGCGTGCAAAGTTAGGGTTGTTTTTCCTGAAGATTCCGGGCCATATATTTCAATAACTCTTCCTCTTGGATAACCGTTTACGCCTAATGCTAAATCGAGTCCTAATGAACCTGAAGAGATAGTTTCCACTTCTTCAACGGCTTTATCGCCCATTTTCATTACGGTTCCCTTTCCGTAGGTTTTATCTAATTTATCTAATGTAAGTTGAAGTGCTTTTAGCTTGGCTTCTTTTTCTGGATTTGCTTTTTCTTTGTCCGAACTCATCTTTGCTTTCATTTAGTTTCACTTATTTTTAGTAAAAATAGTTCTTTTTTCCGAAGTTCCAAGAAGTGTTTTAATAAAGAATTTTGTCTTTGTAAAAAAAACTACTACAAAATAAATATTTCGTACTTTTGACAGCAATTTCACAGCAATGGAAA
>JBILPJ010000256.1:0-2655 GCA_044373975.1 Flavobacterium sp.
CACTTTAAAATCTATCACATCAATGGCTAATTCATTGTGTAGTTCTCTTTTCTCTCCCGTTTTAGCATCCACCCTGTCGTAATCATAAATACGATACGTTATATCTGATGTTTGTTGAATTTCGGCCAATAAAACTCCTGCCCCTATTGCATGAACTCTTCCTGTTGGGATATAAAATGTATCTCCTTTGCTAACAAATTCATGATGCATGACATCTAAAATAGTATTATTTTCTAAATGTGTTTTATAACTATCTTTATTAATAGCTTCATCAAATCCAACGATCAGCTCTGCGTTTTCATCGGCTTGCATAACGTACCACATCTCATTTTTACCAAAAGAATTGTGTCTTTCTTTAGCTATTTCATTACTCGGATGAACTTGAATGGATAAAGGGGTTTCAGCATCAATAAACTTTATTAATAATGGAAAATCTTCTCCGAAATTCTCATAAACATTTTTGCCTACAAAATCCCCTTTGAATTGTTTTGTAAGTTCTTTTAAGGTTTTACCTTTTAAAAAACCGTTTACCACTCTAGTTTCATCTCCAGAGACATCCGATATTTCCCAAGATTCACCGATATTTTCTTCTGTATACTCTTTATTTAGTGCTGTCTTTAATTTGCTTCCACCCCATATTCTGTATTTAAAAAGAGGTGTGAATTTTAAAGGATATAATTCCATTTTATTTTAATTTAAATTAATACTATTTGATTGTTGTTATTTTTAAAATTACTTTAATTGTGTCTTTCCATGTATGGGTAATTTCTAAGTTTTTATCAAATTAAGCTACAAAATAATTATGAAAATTATCGGGTACTCCGCCATTGTTATTTCTACAACAGCCAATTATTTTGTGCTCTTTTGGTAAAATTTTTACCATTGAACCTTTAAAAAACGCATCTAGAATTATATTATGAAGCATCTGATTCTGGAAATATAAATTTAAACTGGGCTGCTCTTTCTGTTGGCGTTACCTCAATAACTACGTCATATTCAGCTAAATATGTTTTATAGTGATAAGGTGTAATTGTTTCTGCTTTTTGAGGTGTAGCTATTGCCGTATATGTATTGCCATTTGACGAACTTTTTTTAGAATATTTACCAATTAAAGGGTTTACATGATCAACTAAATAAATCTCATCTTTGGAGCTTGTAGTTTGTCCTTGAGTATTATAGGAAGTAAATAAAATTACAACAAGTAATGATTTAAAGCTATATTTTGTTTGAGTCATAATCTGTTTTTTTAAAACGTTGCAAGTACAGTTGTGGGTTTTGATATTTTTGCAGTAACGATATTGTTTTTATAAATCCAACTGGTAACACCTGCAACCACTTTTGGTTTTTTAGTGCTGTAAAAATCGATTTCTGCATTTTGAAATACATTTTCTATAGTTACTTTTATCGATTGATTTTTTGATTGATAAGGAACTAATTTAATTTTTTCTGCATAGCGAACTCTATGTAAGTAGGGTTCTATTTCTTTTTGAAGCGGAGATATAATAATCTCTAATTTATCAGAAATATGATTCCTTATTTTACCAATTTTTATATGTTTTTCTAAATAAGTTGCTGTTGCATTTCTAACTTGCCATTTCATATTGGAATGACGCACTAGATAAGTAACTCTTTTATTTCCAGAGGTCGAAATCTCATTGATACTTCTTGTTTCCAAGGGCTTGTCTAACTCTATTTTTTTGATATCCCCTTTTGCTAAAACACCAGATGTTTGGTAGTTTTTAGTATCAATAATTACACCGGCATCTACTGTGTTTGACGTTGAATGCTCTTGTTCTAGTTTTAAATATTTAATATCTACATCTGTATTCATCCCTGTAAAAGAGGCTTCTACTGCAATATTTACTAAATTATCACTTTGTGGATTACTGTAAATGGTATCAAATTCGGGCAAGTTTGGCACTTCTAACAAGCAATCTAGTTGCTGTCTTCCTTCTACCAACATTATTTCATCTGACTGGACAATTCGCAATTTACGTCCGTTAATATCATATATGTGCAAACGCAACCATAAACGTTGTTTGCCTTTCTCTCCTTTTACATCTAAATCGATGCTTGCCTTGTATTTTTGACCTAAAGGACATCTGTAATAGGAATATTTATCATAATTATCAGAAGGCATTGTTAAGGTAGTCCACCAATTATCATTTGCTTTTAAACGAATTCCAGGATTTGTATATTCGAAACCTGCGTTTCCATGATTCACCTTGGCAGCGAACAAAATTTTATCTAATCCGTGATACGCAGTTCGTTCTGTGTATTTTGTCATGGCGTGATCATCATTAATAACAGCACTATTGCAGCCTGTTAAAAATAATTCTGATTTCGTATTTTCACCTACGTGATGATGATATGCAGGAATACGCTCTCCATTTACAGCACCACCAACTCCATAACTATAGGCGAAATCTGCTTTATTATCAAATGTGGTTTGAACATCAAGGGTTTGACTTAAAGACACATCAAAAGAATCTAAAAACATATCTTTTTCTGCAGAATAACATTTTACGATTAGCTTGTCTTTTGTAATTTCGAAATACACACCACCAATACCATATTTCCCTCTACTAGGATCAAAACCGCCAATTCTTCCATTTGAAACAAACAACATATCGTCTCTATTTACTATTTCAAAAT
>JBILPJ010000089.1:0-9189 GCA_044373975.1 Flavobacterium sp.
CATGTTTGTGGCAACAAATCACCAATATATGATGTTCTTTACTCAAAAAGGAAAATGTTTCTGGATGCGTGTTTATGAAATTCCAGAAGGAAGCAAAACCGCCAAAGGACGTGCCTTACAAAACTTAATCAACATTGAAAGTGATGATAAAGTGAAAGCATTTATTTGTACACAAGATCTTAAAGATAAAGAATATACCAACAGTCACAACCTTATTATGGTGACTAAAAAAGGGCAAGTTAAGAAAACGTCACTTGATAAATATTCTAAACCTCGTGTGAACGGAGTTGCTGCAATTACTATTAAAGAAGGTGACGAATTATTAGAAGCGAAACTTACAGATGGAAACAGTCAAATTATGATTGCGGTTAAATCTGGTAAAATGGTTCGTTTTGAAGAAAGCAAAACCCGTCCAATGGGAAGAACAGCTTCTGGAGTTCGTGGAATTACTTTAAGAGATGAATCTGACGAAGTAATCGGAATGGTTTCTGTGAATGATATGAGTAGTGAAATACTTGTTGTTGCAGAAAATGGTTATGGAAAACGTTCAAGTATTGATGAATATAGAATTACAAACCGTGGTGGAAAAGGTGTAAAAACGCTAAATATCACGGAAAAAACAGGTAAATTAATTTCTATTAACGCCGTAACTGATGCAGATGATTTAATGATTATCAACAAATCTGGATTGACCATTAGAATGGCAGTTGAGGATTTGAGAGTAATGGGTCGCGCAACACAAGGAGTGAAATTAATCAACATTAAAGGAAATGATTCCATCGCAGCTGTAACAAAAGTTATGAAAGACGATGTAGTTGAAGAAGTTTTGGATGAAGATGGAAATGTTATTGAAGTAGAAGCAATCGAAAGAGTGAAACCAGTTTTGGAAGTTCTTGAAGATGAAGAAGGCGCTGCTGATGATGACGACGAAGATGAAGTTTCTGAAGAAGACGATGCAGATTCTGACGATGAATCTGACGACGATAGTGAAGAATAAATAGTAAAAGTATAACATTAAAAATAGTATTATGAAAATTAAAACTGTATTACTTACTGCATTTTTTGTGACATCAGTAGGGGTTTTTGCTCAAAAAGACGAGTTAAAAACACTAAAAAAAATATATGAAAAGGAGAAACCTTCAAGTAAAGATTTTGAAGAATATACTGCTATGTTAGTTAAAGCAGAGTCGTTAATTGCAAATGCAACAGAAATGGATAAAGTTTACTTTAATTTCTATAAAGTAAATGCGCCATTTATGGATTTGATGCTAGCAATGGAAAAGCCTGAAAATGCAAACAATTTGTCGATACTTTCAAAGTATTTAACAGTTCAAAATGTTTCTCAAATGACTTCTGGATTTAATGAAGTTGTTGCATTTGAAAAAAAATCAGGGAAACAAGTTTATACAAAAGAAATCGAAGAAACAATTTTTGCATTTAAACCAATATTGGTTAATTTTGCTGTGGCACTTTCTAACGAATCTAAATTTAAGGAAGCCGCTCTAATTTTGAATTCTATTTATGAATTGGATAAAAAAGATGCGGAAAAATTGTATTACGCCGCAAACTACGCTGTTAATGGCAAAGATTATCTTTTAGGTTTGCAATATTATCAAGAATTAAAAAATCTTAATTATACTGGAGAAGGGGTTTTGCTTTATGCTACTAATAAAGAAAGTCAAAAAGAAGAGTCTTTTAATACCAAGCAAGAAAGAGACATTTATGTAAAAGGTGGAACGCACGAAAAGCCACGTGATGAAAAAATTCCTTCAAAAAGACCTGAAATTTTCAAAAACATAGCCTTGATTTTAGTAGAATTAGGAAAATCAGATGAAGCAAAGGCTGCAATTCAAGAGGCTCGTAAAGAAAGTCCAGAAGATGTGTCTTTGATTATTACTGAATCTGATTTGTATTTGAAAGCAAATGATATGGTAACATACAAAAAATTGATTTCTGAAGCATTGGAGAAAAATCCAAACAATGCCGATTTAGTTTTCAATTTGGGAGTTATCAGTTACAATAATAAGGAATTGGTTGACGCTGAAAAATATTATTTACGTACAATAGAAATAGATCCAAAATACGGAAACGCATATTTGAACCTAGCAATTTTGAAATTAGATTCTGAAAAGTCTCTTATCGATAAAATGAACAAATTAGGAACTTCTCCTGCAGACACTAAAAAATATGATGTTTTGAAAAAGCAAAGAGAAGATGTTTATAAAAGTGCGATTCCTTATTTAGAAAAAGTAACCGAATTGGACTCAGAAAACGTCGAAGCAATCAAAACTCTTATTGGTGTTTATAATGCACTTGAAATGACTGATAAAGCAAAGGCATTGAAAGAGAAATTAAAAAAGTAAATTTCAAAACAGCTAGTGTTTAAAATAATATACCCCCAAAAGTTTAACGCTTTTGGGGGTATTTTTATATAAATATAAGTCAAAAACTAGATTACTTTCTTGTCAAAACTTTTTCTACTGCTGCAACAATTGCTTGATTGTTCAATTTGTATTTATCCATTAATTGCGCTGGAGTTCCGCTTTCGCCAAATGAATCTTGAACAGCAACAAATTCTTGCGGTGCAGGTTGGTTTAAAGATAAAACTCTTGCGATACTTTCGCCAAGACCACCCAAAATATTATGTTCTTCGGCAGTTACAATACATTTTGTTTTCGCTAATGATTTCAAAATAGCCGATTCATCTAACGGTTTTATCGTATGAATATTGATAACTTCTGCAGAAATTCCTTTTGCTTCTAATGCTTCCGCTGCCAATAAAGCTTCCCAAACTAAATGTCCCGTTGCTACAATAGTAACATCTGTTCCTTCATTTAATATAATCGCTTTTCCAATTTCAAAAGGCTCGTCAGACGGCATAAAATTGGGTACAACTGGACGCCCAAAACGCAAGTAAACCGGTCCGTGATGTTTAGCAATTGCTAATGTAGCTGCTTTGGTTTGATTGTAATCACACGTATTAATTACAGTCATTCCTGGCAACATTTTCATTAATCCTATGTCTTCTAAAATTTGGTGGGTTGCGCCATCTTCGCCAAGAGTTAATCCTGCGTGTGAAGCACAAATTTTTACATTTTTATCAGAATACGCCACCGATTGACGAATTTGATCGTAAACTCTTCCAGTAGAAAAGTTAGCAAAAGTTCCTGTAAAAGGAATTTTTCCACCAATGGTTAAACCCGCTGCAATTCCAATCATATTCGCTTCTGCAATTCCGATTTGGAAAAAACGTTCCGGATGATTTTTCTTGAAATCATCAAATTTTAAGGATCCAATTAAATCGGCACAAAGTGCAACCACTTTATCATTGGTTTGTCCTAATTCTGTCATTCCTGCTCCAAAACCAGAACGGGTATCTTTACTTCCTGTATTTGTATATTTTTTCATTTTTATTTCTTTTTATCTAATTTACTCTTGTCAACTATCATTGAAAAGTTTGCATTTCCGGATTTTGTGTAAGTGAAAATTCTAACTTTCTTTGATTTTGAAATATGATACATTTTTTTAACTTCATATTTTAAACTGTCTAAAAAATTATAAGACATTGGAATATGTAGGTCTGGATGATTACCAATTTGCATAACATTTTTACTATTTGGGTTATACTCAATATAGTATTTACTGAATTCTGAATTTCTTGAAATAGAATCTAAGCTATTTATTACATATATATTTTCTGATTTTCTGTCTATTACTTTACAATTTTTTAAATTTCTTTTCAGATTTAACTGGTATGAGCTTATTATTTTTAATTTATTTTCATTTACTTTATTGATGAAGTCATTTGGTTTCAATTTGTAGGAAACATAATTATTTTTATCAACCAAACTCACATATTTTACTTTATTATTTACTGTAGATAATACTAAATAATAATCATTTGATACTGAATTATAAAGAACTGTACTCATCATTTTTGAAATTTTTGATTCATCTTCTTGGTATTTATATTCAGTATAGGAATCAAAAATAATTTTTTCTTGACAATAAACTATCAAACAACAAAACTGTAAAGTAAAGAAAATCGTTAATTTTAAAAATTTTAGGCTCATATTTTTATTTATCAATTTTGTAGCTGTCCCTTACCTTCGGGGAGGTTAGGTGGGGCTTAATAGTCGCTTTCCCCTTCAGTATAATTTTGAGCTAAAGCAGTTTCTAATTGTGCATCATTTGGAGCTTTTCCGTGCCAAGCGTGACTGTACATCATAAAATCAACACCATTACCCATTTCAGTATGCAACAAAACGCAAACAGGTTTTCCTTTCCCAGTTCTTGATTTCGCATCATTCATTCCTGCAATAATTGCCTCAATATTATTTCCTTCTTTAATTTCTAAAACATCCCAATCAAAAGCTTCAAATTTGGCACGAATACTTCCCATTGCCAATACTTCATCTGTAGATCCATCAATTTGCTTTCCGTTCAGGTCGATTGTAGCAATTAAATTATCTACTTTTTTTGCTGATGCGTACATAATTGCTTCCCAGTTTTGACCTTCTTGCAATTCTCCATCTCCGTGAAGTGTATAAATAATGTGGTTGTCCCCATTTAGTTTTTTAGCTTGAGCAGCACCAATTCCAACAGATAATCCTTGACCTAATGAACCCGATGCAATTCGTACTCCTGGTAAATTATCGTGAGTTGTTGGGTGTCCTTGTAACCTTGAATTAATCAATCGGAAAGTAGCCAATTCGGCAACTGGAAAATAGCCGCTTCGTGCTAAAACGCTATAGAAAACAGGAGAAATATGTCCGTTGGAAAGGAAGAATACATCTTCTCCAATTCCGTCCATATCAAATCCCTCATTTCGATCCATAATGTTTTGATATAAGGCTACTAAAAATTCTGTACAACCAAGAGAACCTCCTGGATGACCTGAATTTACTGCGTGGACCATTCGAAGAATGTCTCTTCTTACTTGGATTGTTAAATCGCTTAATTGTTGTGTGTTGGGCTTCATTGTGTAAGTTAAAGTTAAACTGCCACAAAGATAATCAGATAATTGGATTTACAGATTATATGATTGCACGATTTATTAACTTATTTTTAATATTCAAATTAGGTATTAAAGTGCTACTATTTACAAGTAATCGACATAATTAAATCTCTATTTTTATCTGATTTTTTAATAAATCTTCAAAAGTTTCTCGTTCGCGAATTAAGATTCCTTTTCCATCTTTCCATAAAACTTCTGCTGGCTTATATCTAGAGTTGTAATTGGAAGCCATTGAAAAACAATAAGCACCAGCATTTCTAAAACATAAAAGATCACCTTCTTTGATTTCTGAAATTCTACGGTTATTGGCAAAAGTGTCGGTTTCACAAATATATCCAACAACTGTATAAAAACGTTCTTTCCCTTTTGGGTTTGAAATATTCTCAATATAGTGTTGCGAACCATATAACATTGGACGAATCAAGTGATTGAAACCACTGTCAATTCCAGCAAAAACAGTTGAAGTGGTTTGTTTTACCACATTTACTTTCGCTAAAAAGAAACCAGCTTCACTCACTAAAAATTTTCCTGGTTCAAATGCCAAGGTTAATTCTCTTCCATAAGAAGCTTCAAAAGCTAAAAATCTTTTTGATAATTTTTTTCCTAATTCTTCAATATTCGTTTCAATATCGCCTTTATTATAAGGAACTTTAAAACCACTTCCAAAATCTAAGAAGTCTAAAGTTTTGAAATTGTTGGCAGCTTCAAATAGAATTTCTGCAGCATAAAGAAATACTTCAATATCTAAAATATCAGAACCCGTGTGCATGTGGATTCCGTTAATATGCATTTTTGTATTTTCTACAATTCTCAAGATATGAGGCATTTGGTGAATTGAAATACCAAATTTACTGTCTATATGACCCACAGAAATATTGGAATTTCCACCAGCCATTACGTGCGGATTGATTCGAATACAAACAGGAACGTTAGGATGTTTTGTTCCAAAATGTTCTAAAACCGAGAGATTATCAATATTAATTTGAACTCCAAGTGCTGCAGCTTCTTCGATTTCTTCAAATGAAACGCCGTTGGGTGTATAAATAATTTGTTGCGGTTCAAAACCTGCATAAATTCCTAATTGTACTTCTTGAATCGAAACGGTATCTAAATTAGAACCAATAGATTTTAATAACTGAAGAACAGCTATATTTGACAATGCTTTCGCAGCATAATTAATTCGCAACCTTGGCACTTTTGCAAAAGCATTGGTTAATCTTTTGTATTGAGATTGGATTTTTTCAGCATCATATACATATAATGGACTTCCAAATTCTTCTGCTAATTTTACTAATTCTTGTGGTTGCATTGCTATCTAATTTTATGCAAATTTAGAGTTATATGTTTCTTAATCAAAGCAAATTTAGATTAATAACAAAAAATAACAAAATGTTGTATTCCTAACAATATCAATTATAAACTCGGTAAATCTCCATTTCCTTTTGTTGGCAAATTGCTTGAACCCATTAAATATAAATCGACAACTCGAGCAGCTTCCCGACCTTCAGAAATTGCCCAAACAATTAAAGATTGACCACGACGCATATCACCAGCGGTAAAAATATGAGGTTTGTTGGTTTGATAATTGGTAGCTTTATAGTTGTTTCTCATATCAATTTCTAACCCCAATTTTTCACTTAATGTTTTTTCAGGACCTGTAAATCCAAGAGCTAATAAAGCCAATTCGCAAGGCCAGATTTTCTCTGAACCTTCTTTTTCTATCAATTCAGGTCTTTGTCCGGGAACCATTTTCCAAGCAACTTCAACTGTTTTTAATCCAACTAATTCTCCCTTTTCATTTGAAATAAATTCTTTGGTATTGATGAGCCAATTTCTATCGCAACCTTCTTCGTGTGAAGAAGACGTTTTTAATTGTAAAGGCCAGAACGGCCAAGGTGTATTTGCACTTCTTCCAACGGGTGGTTTTGGCATAATTTCAAAATTTGTAACTGATTTTGCCCCTTGTCGGTTGGAAGTCCCAACACAATCTGAACCTGTATCACCGCCACCAATTACAATTACATTTTTATCTTTTGCTAAAATTTGATTTGGAATTGTTTCTCCATATAATGATTTCGTTTGCTGTGTTAAGAATGTCATCGCTTGCACAACTCCCTTACTTTCAATTCCTTTTGTAGGCAAACTTCTACTTTCAGTTGAACCACCACATAAGACTATTGAATCAAAAGCATTTAGTTCTTCAACGCTATAATTAACACCAACATTTACGTTGACTTTAAATACAACTCCTTCGGCTTCTAAAACTTTAACACGTCGGTCGATAATTCCTTTTTCTAATTTGAAATTTGGAATTCCATAACGTAATAATCCACCTATGGCATTGTCTCTTTCAAAAACAGTAACGGTATGTCCAGCACGATTTAATTGCTGTGCTGCTGCCAATCCCGCTGGTCCAGAACCAATAACAGCAACGGTTTTTCCAGTTCTTATTGATGGTATTTGAGGTTTTATCCAACCTTCAGCAAAGCCTCTTTCAATAATATTTTTTTCAATATTTTCGATTGCAACGGGTTCGCTAATGATTCCCAGAACACAAGATTTTTCACATGGAGCAGGGCAGAGGCGACCAGTAAATTCAGGAAAGTTATTGGTAGATTGCAAAATTTCTAAAGCACCTTGCCATTCTTCCTGATGTACCATATCATTGAAATCGGGAATTAAATTTCCCAATGGACAAGAGCTATGACAAAACGGAATCCCACAATCCATACATCGAGAACCTTGTTCTTTTATTTTTTCTTTGGATAATGGAATCGTAAATTCATTGTAATTTGAAACTCGTTCTACAACGGCAACATTACTTTCGTCAGTTCTTGTAAATTCCTTAAATCCTCCTATTTTTCCCATAAAATTTTAATGTCAAATGTCTTATTATTTAATGTAAGACGGGTTTAATTTCTGCAATTAGTTTGTTACTTCCAACAACTCTTTATTCGATTCAAGAGCTACTCTTTGCAATGCTTTTTTGTAATCTGTTGGCATTACTTTTACAAAATTTATTTGCTGAATTTCCCAATCTTCCAATATTCTTTTTGCCAATGGACTATTTGTAAATAACGAATGATTTTTTATTAATTTTCTTAATTTGTTAATATCATCAAGTTCTAACGGCTCAAAAGCTACCATTTCCATATTGCATAAAGTGGCATCAAATGTTTTATTTGGATCATAAACATAAGCAATTCCACCACTCATTCCCGCAGCAAAATTTCTACCTGTTTTTCCTAAAACAACTACTGTTCCTCCTGTCATGTATTCACATCCGTGGTCTCCAATGCCTTCTACTACTGCAGTTGCTCCAGAATTTCTAACGGCAAAACGTTCTCCCGCCATCCCATTAATATAGGCTTGACCAGTAATTGCTCCGTAAAGCGCAACGTTTCCAATAATGATATTTTCTTCTGGTTTGAAAGTTGCTGTAGGAGGAACTTTAATAATTAATTTACCTCCAGATAGCCCTTTTCCTAAATAATCATTACAATTTCCATGAATTTTAAACGACAATCCATTGGTTGCAAAAGCTCCAAAACTTTGCCCTGCAGAACCTTCAAAATCTATTAAAATAGTATCTTCAGGTAATCCTTGAGCACCATAAATTTTTGATATTTCATTACTTAAAATAGCACCTACAGAACGATCTGTATTTTTAATTTTGAAATTTACACGTGTTTTTTCTTTTCTATAAATAGATGGAATCGCAGCTTTAATAATTTCAAAATCCAATACATTTTCTAATGCGTGATCTTGGCAAGAATCATTATAATTACTTACTTTATTAGCAATTTCTGGTTTGTATAATATTGCCGAGAGGTCTAAACCACTCGCTTTATAATGTTTAATTGCTTTGTTGACATTCAATTTTTGAGATTGTCCAACCATTTCTTTCAAAGTTCTAAAACCTAATTGTGCCATTATAATTCTCAATTCTTCAGCAATAAAATACATGAAATTGATAATGTGTTCCGGCGTTCCTTTGAAATTTTTCCTCAATTCTGGATCTTGGGTTGCAATTCCCACAGGACACGTATTTAAGTGGCAGGCACGCATCATAATACAACCCGAAGCAACTAATGGTGCTGTTGCAAATCCAAATTCTTCGGCTCCTAATAATGCCGCAATGGCAACATCACGTCCTGTTTTTAGTTGTCCAT
>JBILPJ010000090.1:0-9187 GCA_044373975.1 Flavobacterium sp.
ATTTATAGAAATGACTTTTTCAAAAGTCTTATGAACGTTAATTAAATTTTCCATTTATTTACTAAAAATGCTTTTCATTATAGTATTTAATCCTAAGAACATTAATACCATTGCGGTAATACAAATCGCAATTCCAACTCCTAATATCAAATAAAATGCAGGTTGTAACTTATTTATAAAACCAAAATGAATAATCGCTGGGCCTATAAATAGACAAGGCAATGCAATTGTCAAATATTTTATTCCTTTGTTTAATAGTTCTTTATCAGTATTCATTTTATTCATTTTCAATTAAATAATGATTAACTGCTTTTCTAACGCTTCCGTATTTTTCTAATAATTCTGCACCAATTTCATAAGTTACAGGAATTTCACCCATAATCATTTTTACGCCACGATCAACAAGTTTGCTATTGCTCAATTGCATATCAACCATTTTATTTCCTTTGACTTTTCCCAATTGAATCATTGTTGCCGTTGAAATCATATTCAGTACTAATTTTTGTGCTGTTCCTGCTTTCATTCTTGAACTTCCTGTTACAAATTCGGGACCAACTACCACATCTATTGGGAATTTTGCTGTTTGCGAAAGCGGACTTCCTGCATTACAAGAAATAGAACCTGTAATAATATTATTTTCATTGCACGCTTTCAAACCTCCAATAACGTAAGGCGTAGTTCCTGAAGCCGCAATTCCAATGACAACATCATTTTCAGAAATGCTATGTTCTTGCAAATCAATCCACGCTTGTGTTGGATTATCTTCGGCATTTTCTACCGCTCTGCGAATGGCTTTGTCTCCACCAGCAATGATTCCATTTACCAAATCAAAAGGAACTCCGAAAGTTGGCGGACATTCTGAAGCATCAACAATTCCTAACCGACCAGAAGTACCTGCGCCAATATAAAAAAGGCGTCCTCCCAATTGTATTTTAGTTACTATTTGAGCGACCAAAAGTGAAATTTGAGGCAATGCTTTTTCAACTGCAAATGGTACAGTTTTATCTTCCTGATTGATATTAAATAACAATTCTTGAACCGACATTTTTTCTAAATGTTCGTATTTTGAGGATTGTTCGGTGGTTTTTATAAATGTCATTTTTCAGGTTCAAAGATTGAAGTTCAAAGTTACAAAGTTTTTATTAAAAGGACTATTGAAATTTTATGCAATTGCATTTTTTTTCGCGTGAGGGATTGCAGTGTAAAGCCCACAGACAAGTGTAGCGTAGCGGAACTTGGCGAGGACTTGCAACGTAAAGCCCGACCTCGTTTAACGAAAATTGTCTCGTAACTCGAAATGTTCTAAACGAGGTCACGCCCAAATTAAATAAAATAAGCCATTGCTATTCCTAAAATAATCATTGAAATTTTGGCAATATTAAATTTGTGTCCTTCGCTGCTTTCAAAAATTATGGTTGAGGAAATATGGAACAAAATTCCTATGACAACGGCCGTAATTTCGGTGTGATAATCGTTTAAAACTGGAAAAATATCCGAAAGTAACGTTCCCAAAGGCGTCATAATTGCAAAGGAAATCATAAACAAGAATATCGCTTTTTTATTCAATTGTGCATTTACAAAAAAGGTGGTCAAAATGATGGCAATTGGAAAATGATGAATGGCGATTCCTAATGCCAATTCGTGTTGGTGACTCACTGGAAAACCTTCTAAAAGTGCGTGAATGCACAAGCTTATGAATAAAAGCCAAGGCATTTTGAACATTTTTTCGTGACCGTGAACGTGACCGTGTTCTGCTCCTTTTGAGAAAAATTCTAAGATAATTTGGAATAAAATCCCCAACATAATATACAATCCAACCGATGAATTATGCGCTTCATAAAGTGTTGGTAATAAATGCATTACTGTTAATGATAGCAAGAATGAACCACTGAAAGCCAATAGTAATTTTAAGTTTTTCTTGGCTTCGGGTTTTAGAAATAATGCAAAAACATAACCAATTAAAACGGATAGTAGAGGAAGAAGTAAGGGGAAATAAGTGTTCATTATTTGAAAATCATAATTAATCTTTCACTTTCTAATTTATGGAATTTTTTCAAGCGATAATCACCGAAAATATCCAATAAATAAATATCGGCTTGTTCCATCATCGATTCAAAATCTTGTAATGTTAAGGCTTTTACTTTTTCGGTAAAATGATATTTTTCGCCGTTATCTTCAAAATCGATTTCTTTATAAATATGATTGTCTTTTAAATAGCGTTTGATATTAAAGTCAATATTGTCAACCGTTTTCACTTCATCTGGAACTAAATTAGCCAATACATTTGGCACGTTCATAAAGTCAATTACGGCAAATCCGTATTCTGAAATACTTTCTTTGATGGCTTTTAAAGTCGTTAAATTGTCTTCATCATTTTCAAAATAACCAAAACTTGTAAATAAATTTAATATCGCATCAAATTTTTGTTCGAATGGTTTTCGCATATCGTGTTCTACAAAATGCAAGGTTTCATTCTCGGATTTTTTTGCAAAAGCAATACTATTTGATGACAAATCAGCACCCGTAACATCAAATCCTAATTGGTTTAAATAAATGGAATGACGTCCTTTTCCACAAGCCAAATCTAAAATTTTCGCATCTTCAGGAAGGTTTAAATAATGAACGATGGTGTCCATAAACAACTGCGCTTCTTCCTCGTCACGCTCTTTGTAAAGGATGTGATAATAAGGAGAATCGAACCAAGAGGCGAACCAATTACTGTTTTTTGATGGTGAATTTTCGTTAGTTTGTTTATGTATATCAGACATTATCTTATTTCAATTAATTAAAGTCGAGCAAATTTAGTGTATTTTTGCAACGAATACTTGATTTTACAATGGAAAATAATTTTAAAATGATTGCCAAAACCTTTTTTGGTTTTGAAGAAATCTTAGCAAATGAGCTGAAAATGCTTGGTGCGCAAGATGTTGAACAAGGTGTGAGAATGGTTAGTTTCAAAGGGGATAAAGGTTTTATGTACAAAGCAAACCTATCTTTGAGAACTGCTTTAAAGGTATTAAAGCCGATTTATTTTTTCAAAGCTACGAACGAACAAAATTTATACAAAGGCGTTCAGGGCGTTAATTGGTCGAAATTTATTGGTGCAAACCAAACTTTTGTGATTGATGCAACGGTGCATTCTGATAATTTTAATCATTCGGAATTTGTTTCCCAAAAATGTAAAGATGCAATTGTGGACCAATTTAGAGATAGAACGGGACAACGCCCAAGTATTGATAAAATCCATCCTGATTTAAGAATTAATATCCATATTGATAAAGACCAAGTTTCAATTGCCTTAGATACTTCTGGAAATTCATTGCACCAACGAGGTTACAGAACGGCGACAAATATCGCACCTATTAATGAAGTTTTGGCTGCGGGAATTTTATTGCTTTCTGGTTGGGACGGTCAAACTGATTTCTTGGATCCAATGTGTGGTTCGGGAACTTTCCTTGCTGAAGCAGCTATGATTGCGTGTAATATTCCAGCAAATATAAATAGAAAAGAATTTGCTTTTGAAAAATGGAATGATTGGGATAATGATTTATTTGATTCGATTTTGGAATCATTAATGAAAAGAGTTCGTGAATTTCATTATACTATAAAAGGTTTTGATAAAGCACCAAGTGCCGTAAATAAAGCAAAAGACAATATCAAAAACGCCAATTTAGACGAATATATCACTATCGAAGAACGCAACTTTTTTGATACTGAAAAAACATCAGAAGGAAAATTACATATCGTTTTCAATCCACCTTATGATGAGCGTTTGGATATTCATATGGAAGAATTCTATAAAAATATTGGCGATACATTAAAGAAAAATTATCCTGGTACCAACGCTTGGTTCATTACAGGAAATTTAGAAGCTTTGAAATATGTGGGATTAAAACCATCTCGAAAAATCAAACTTTTCAATGCAAGTATCGAAGCTCGTTTGGTTAAATACGAAATGTATGAAGGTAGCAAAAGAACAAAGTTTCAAGTGGTAGAAAACCCTACAGAATAATATATAAATTTAAGAATTATGACAAAATTACAAGTTAAAGCTTTCGTTTTCCAATTGTTATCTTTTGCAACTTTGTTTATTTTGGGACGCTATTTAATAGAAAGTTACACCTATTTAACTGGACTTTGGATTCCATTTACTGCATTTGCGGTAGGAACACTTTTGGCACCTAAATTTCAAGCGGTAAAGACAAATGACGGAGAAAAGTTATTTATGAAATGGATGTTTCTAAAGGGAATTAAAGAAATCAAGTAATTACTTCTTTTTTACCACTTTTTTTGGTGAAGATTTCGTTTTATAAATTGGTAGAAAGTAAGAAACGGTGTAGTTAAATCCAACACCAAAATCGCCATTATAGGTTCTGTTAAAACCTGGAATATATAAGTTATCGAAATTTTCAGGCTTGGTATTAGAAAGCATTCTATTCATTCTAACGCTGAAACCAACATAGATATTTTTTAAAACTTCGGCTTTCATTCCAACTACAACTTCAAACCATTGCGCTGACAAACCATTGAATTTTTCACCAGAAACAACTGTTGGCGCTTCAGGGAAATAAGTTGAAGTATTGTATAATTTATAGGAGTTAAGTTGCTGACTGAACGTACTCGCACCGTAACGCAACCCAATAAAAACCATATTTCTCATATCCAGCCAATTTTCATAAGAATTATAATCAAAACCAACTTTGATATAGGTTCCTTTTGCTGTGGTATTCAACCTATCATCTTCAGTAGTTTTGTTCTCATTTCCTAATTCGGCTGCTAAATAGTAATTTTTCGTGAGTCGGTAATCCCCAACAAATTCAATTCCTTTGTAGTTTTTATCGTAAAAAGAACGGGTCAATTTGAATAAATCGGCACCAAAACGAATTCCGAATCGTTCAATTTTTTGGGGAATACTGTCTGTTTTTTTCTGTTGTGCATTTACTAAAAATGACAGCAAAATTAGTGCAATACTAAAAGTAAATTTTGATGTGTGTTTCATTTTTAGTTGTTATGTTTGAGGTTTCAACAGTAATATTTTGAATCCAATATCCGTCAGGTGTTGAAGTTTCAGTTTTAATAAATGGGGTTGTTGGGTCTAATGTGAAAATAGTTTTATAGCCACAGGCTCTCGAAACAAAGATATTTTGTCGTGTATAATTGAATTGCAGAAAATCTTCATTATCAATAGTTACATCTGTGCTATTCAAAATAAAACTATATTTAGTTAAATCTTCATTTGTTTTTAATGGCGATTCGATTTTACTTTCACTAATAAAAGGAACAACAGCAGAAGTAATTCCAATTTCTTTAACTGCTAAATTGGTTACGTTTTTTAAAACCGTTGGATTTAAAATATCGTAAAATTCTATAATAAGTTTAGGCGTCGTTTCTGTTGCCGCATCACAAATATCGTCTTTCTCACAACTTGAGAATGACATTGAAAGCACTAATAAGAATAAAATTAATTTCTTCATTATTTCCTTTTTTCTAATAAAACGACATTTTCCACGTGATGCGTTTGTGGAAACATATCAACAGGACGCACTCGAGTTACCTTATATTTTTCATCCATTAAAGCCAAATCTCGGGCTTGTGTTGCAGAATTACAACTAACATAAACGATTTTTTCAGGGGCAATTTTCAAAATTTGCTCAATTACATCTTTATGCATCCCATCTCTTGGTGGATCTGTAATAATTACATCTGGTTTTCCGTGTTGTGCGATGAAATTTTCATTGAAAACGACTTTCATATCACCCACGTAAAACTCACAATTGGTAATATTATTTCGTTCTGCATTTGCTTTAGCATCAATAATTGCCTCTGGAACACTTTCAACGCCGATGACTTTTTTGGCTTTTTTGGAAACAAATTGAGCAATTGTGCCCGTTCCTGTATATAAATCATATACAATTTCATTGCCAGTTAAACCTGCGAAATCTCTCGTTATTTTATACAATTCATACGCTTGATCGGAATTAGTTTGGTAGAATGATTTTGCATTGATGCTAAATTTCAATCCTTCCATTTCTTCCAATATATAATCTCGACCTTTATATAATTTTATATTTGTATCATATAATGTATCGTTTGCTTTAGAATTTATAACATATTGAAGCGATGTTATTTGTGGGAATTTTTCATAAATATGATCCAATAGAAGTTCTCGATTTTCTTTGTGTTCTTCGAAAAACTGAATTAAGACCATTATTTCTCCAGTGGAAGCAGTTCTCAACATTAAAGTTCTGAGAAAACCTTCGTGATTTCTGGGATTGAAAAAAGATAAATTATGAAGATTTGCAAATTCTCGAACTTCATTCCGAATGGCATTTGACGGATCTTCTTGTAAATGACATTTTGTAATGTCTAAAATTTTATCCCACATTTTTGGAATATGAAAACCAAGAGCATTTCTATTTCCTAAATCTTCGGTGCTTCCAATTTCTTCGTCTGTAAGCCATCGACTGTTTGAAAAACCGAATTCCATTTTGTTTCTATAAAAAAATTGTTTTTCTGAACCTAAGATGGGTTCTAATTCAGGTAATTCTATTTTTCCAATTCGTTGAAGGTGGTTTTTTACTTCATTTTGCTTGTAGTATAATTGCTGGCTGTAGTTCATATTTTGCCATTTGCAACCGCCACAAACTCCGAAATGTTCACAAATTGGTTCTATTCTATGTTCGGAAAATTCGTGAAATTTCACTGCTTTTCCTTCATAATATGCCTTACGTTTTTTAAATGTTTGCACATCTACAACATCACCAGGAACAACATTTGGGATAAAAATAATTTTTCCGTCTGGTGCTTTTGCAACCGAAACGCCTTTTGCACCAGCATCAAGAACTTGAATATGATTGAATACTATTTTGTCTGTAATTTTTCTTGCCATAGGGCAAAAATAAGCGTTTGAATTGTTTAATAAATTCAATTAACGAAATATTTTCATTTTTTTTCAAATTTCCTATGAATTATCTACTAAAAAGAGGAACGTTGCTGATTTAGAAATATAGTTTTAGTATCCTTTATATATTTAAAAATAATTAATTTTAAATAGGTTTACATTTATTAGGACATTATTTGTAAAGTATAATAAATGTAATTCCAAGTAAAATTAGGATTGCTAAAAAACATCCAGTTTTGGGAGATTTTCCATCTTGTATTTGTTTCAATTTCTCTTTTGTCATTTATTTACTTTAAGTGGAATAAAAAATTAAATTATTTTCATTTAAATACAAATTTGGGTAGTTAAATATTTCACCGAAAGTATTTTTTATTTTTTAATATACCAAAAGGGGTTGCATAAACGGTCGTTTTGAGCAATAGACGGGAATAAATATACTAATTGTTTATTTAATAGTATTAAATTCAATAATTTGTTACAATATATTTATTGTTATTTGTAACCATTTTGTAATAAATCAAATTTAAATATTAGATTTCTATAATAATGTATATTTCCATTATTGAATTCTAAAAAAATCAAAGAAATATCACTAATTTTGCAATTATACAGGATGATTTCTCTCCATAAGTAGGAATTGAATTTTGAAAAATTAAAATAATTTTACAATGTCAGTTTTAGAAAAATTAAATGCTGAAGGGATTATTGCCTTAGAAAACAAGTATGGTGCCCACAATTATCATCCACTTCCAGTAGTTTTAAATAGAGGGGAAGGGGTTTATGTTTGGGATGTTGACGGAAAAAAGTATTACGACTTTCTATCGGCTTATTCTGCTGTAAATCAAGGGCATTGTCATCCAAAAATTGTTGGTGCAATGATGAAACAGGCGCAAACCTTGACGTTAACTTCTCGTGCATTCTTCAATGATCAATTAGGTCCTTATGAAGAATTTGTAACTAAATATTTTGGTTTCGATAAGGTTTTGCCAATGAATACAGGTGCCGAAGCTGTTGAAACCGCTTTGAAACTTTGTAGAAAATGGGCTTATGAAGTAAAAGGTGTTGCAGAACACGAAGCACAAATCATAGTTTGTGATGGAAATTTCCACGGAAGAACAACAACTATTATTTCGTTTTCAAATGATGAAAATGCCCGTAAGAATTTTGGTCCCTACACGGAAGGATTTATCAAAATTGCTTATGATGACTTGGAAGCGTTAGAAACCGTTTTAAAATCTTCAAAAAATATTGCAGGTTTCCTTGTAGAACCAATTCAAGGAGAAGCTGGGGTTTATACTCCTGCGGATGAATATATGATGCGTGCCAAAGAATTGTGCAATCAATATAATGTTTTGTTCATTGCAGATGAAATTCAAACGGGAATTGCGAGAACAGGTTCGTTATTAGCCGTTTGTGGAAATTGTTCTTGTGAAAAGCAATGCGAAAGACAAGAAACGTATGCAACTCCAGATATTTTGATATTAGGAAAAGCATTGTCTGGAGGTGCGTATCCAGTTTCTGCAGTTTTAGCAAATGATGCTATTATGAATGTTATAAAACCAGGGCAACACGGATCTACTTTTGGTGGAAATCCAATTGCTGCTGCTGTTGCAATTGCTGCTCTTGAAGTGGTAAACGAGGAACATTTAATTCAAAATGCCCGTGTTTTAGGGAAGTTATTCAGAAGTAAATTAAACGAATACATACATACTTCAAATATTGCCGTTTTAGTGCGTGGTCGTGGTTTGTTGAATGCAATTGTTATCAACGATACCGAGGAAAGTGATACCGCTTGGAATATTTGTATGGCTTTGCGTGACAATGGACTTTTGGCAAAACCAACTCACGGAAATATTATCCGTTTTGCACCGCCATTAGTAATGAATGAAGAGCAATTATTAGATTGCGTTGCTATTATTATCAAGACATTGAAGCAATTCGAGAAATAGTTTTCACATTATAAAACCCACTAATTTATTTGAAATAATTCAAGTAAATTAGTGGGTTTTTTGTTTTCAAAAAGCAATGAACTATTGGTCTTGCTCTTGTTGGTATTTCATTTTTTCCATTAAGTTTTTTTGGATGTCTTTAATTCCTTCTTCTCCTACAAATACATACAAGTAAATGGTGAAAATAAGATAGATTGAACTTAATACAACTCCAATAATTGCAAGGATTTTACCGATATTTAAATTTTTATAATTCAAATACAATTCAGGGCTTTCTTGGTATAATTTCAAATCTTTTTTGGCTAATACCAAAGCCACAATTCCTAAAGTAAGTCCT
>JBILPJ010000091.1:0-9186 GCA_044373975.1 Flavobacterium sp.
TCCAAAAATAAGAATTATTTCTTATTGATGTATGAACATTAACGATTATCAAGGTAGTTTTTTTGAAAACAACACTTTTTAGCTATGACAATTAATTGTAAAGGCCAACTTATAGATTTATCAACTCCCATAATTATGGGGATTTTGAACGTTACGCCCAATTCATTTTATGACGGTGGGAAATTTACTTTGAGTGAAAACGGACTTTCACAAGTTGGAAAAATGCTTGACGAAGGCGCAATTTTCATTGATATTGGTGCCTATTCAAGTAAGCCCAACGCCGAATTTGTTTCAGAAGAAGAGGAACGCAATAGGATTTTGCCTGTTGTGCAAGGTATTTTGAATCAGTTTCCTGATGCTCTACTTTCAATTGATACTTTCAGAAGTGGAATTGCAGCAGTTTGCATCGATAATGGTGCAGCAATAATCAATGATATTTCGGCAGGAAATTTAGACGAAAAGATGATGGAAGTTATTGCGAAATATAATGTTCCTTATATAATGATGCACATGCGAGGCACGCCACAAACCATGCAATCGCAAACCAATTATGAAAATATTATCAAAGAAATGTTATTTTATTTCTCTGAAAAAGTCAACAAAGCAAGAAGCCTTGGAATCAATGATTTGATTGTGGATCCTGGATTTGGTTTTGCCAAAACATTGGAACAGAATTATGAGGTTTTACAAAACTTTGAACTTTTTCAAATGTTAGATTTACCACTATTAGCAGGCATTTCAAGAAAATCGATGGTGTATAAACCTTTAGGATTAACCGCCAATGACGCATTAAATGGAACTACGGTTTTAAACACGATTGCATTGACAAAAGGGGCGAATATTCTTCGGGTTCACGATGTTAAAGAAGCGGTGGAATGTGTGAAACTTTTTGAGAGAAGTTATAAGTTGTAAGTTGTAGGTTGTTGGTTGTTGGTGAGTAAACGAGGACTCCTACCTTCGACTTTAAGACTTTTGACATTCGACACATTTCTTTCTTTTGCCACGAATTACACGAATTATCTCGAATTTTTTTTGTCTAATATCTCTTCGTCTATTATCTATTAGTCTCTTTTTCATTCGACTTTAAGACTTTCGACACAATTTTTAGTCTTTCATCTCTTCGTCTATTATCTCTTTGTCTCTTTTTCATTTGACTTTTTAAAAATTCACTGATGATGATACGGTTCGTTTTTCAAAATTGTAAAGCCACGATACACTTGCTCGATAAAAAATAAACGAACCATTTGGTGTGAGAACGTCATTTGCGAAAGCGATATTTTTCCATTTGCTTTAGCGTAAACAGTATCTGAAAAACCGTAAGGACCGCCAATCACAAATACTAAAGTCTTGATTCCAGCATTCATTTTCTTTTGTAATTCATTTGAAAAATCCACACTTGAAAACGATTTCCCATTTTCATCTAATAAGATTAGGTTGTCTGTTGGCGAAATTTTTGACAATATCAATTCCCCTTCTTTTTCCTTTTGTTGGCTTTCGGAAAGGTTTTTCACGTTTTTAATATCGGGAATAATATCCAAATCAAACTTGATATAAAAGGACAATCTTTTCGTGTAATCGTCAATTAAAGATTGTAGGAATTTGTTATCGGTTTTACCAATAGCGATAAGTTTAATGTTCATAATATTAGGATTAACTGTCCAGAAAAGTATCGGAATCTTTTTTCTTTAGCAATTTGAATACCATTGCAATTAGGGCAACACCATTGAATGTCATTCCAACAATTAGAAAAAAACTTGCAACAGGATATTCCTTAGATTTGAAAATTACTCCAAGAGCAGTTAATACAGAACCTATAATAAAGAGAACTAAAATTTGAATGTTTTTCATTTGAAATAATTAATTAGGAACGCTATTTTAAAGCAAAAGTAGCATTTTATTTGCAATTTGAAATCATTCATAAAACCAAAATGAATCAACCAAGTCAAGGTAAACGCCATCAAAACCAGCATTGATAATCTTTTTCATATAGGAAGTATCGTTTCCATAAATAATTTGCTGCCATTCGGGTTGCCAATACCGAACCTTATAATTTCCAGGCCAATAAGGATTTTCTGCATCCAACCAACTTGGTGGCGTTGCATTCCAATTATCCAGCCAATAATACCTGTAATCCTCCGCTTCTCCAATGGAAGCATAAGAAAAAACCAAGCGTTTTCCGCCATTTGCTTTGTTACGAATTTGGTTTATATCGGCAACCGTGAATTCTGAACTGTTTCGGAAATATAAATCCAATACCACCAAATCATAATTTGTAGCCGTAATGGCATTTATGAAATCGGCTTTTGAACTAAAATTTTCAAAATTGAGTAGCAACATGAAGTTTTTTACATTCGATAACGAATTTACAACAGTATTATTTTGATGAAAAATGGAGAATTTGAGAGAAATAGAGAAATAGTCAATAGATATTAAAAAAAATTCCACCTAAAAGGTGGAATTTTTTTTACATCTGTTGTAGATTAATTTACAATTATTTTCTGAACATACTTAGCGCCTGAATTTTCAATTAGTTCTATAATATAAGTACCCGAAACATTTAAATTTAATATCGAAACTTCATTTAGAGAATCAACTAATGAAATATTTTTCGAGTCAATTTTATTTCCTTGAATAGCATAAATATTTAGCAAAGCAGCCGCTATATTTCTATTAGATTTAATTGATAGTATTCCGTTTTTAGCCTCTTTACCATTAATAATAAAACTAGAGTTACTTTGTAAATTGGGTGTATCTAAAGACAAACTGCCCCAACTTTTGGATCCTTTAACCATTCCGATAGAACCCGTTGGTATTGTAGAATAATTACTTCTAAAATTCATTCGGTCAATAGCACCCGCATAATCAGTAGTTCCTAAACCACCGTCAATAGTTTGAATCGTAGTTGATGGTTCTGCAAGTGAAACGTCTGGATTCACAAACAAACTCAAACTGTCATCATTTATTCCAGGATTGATTACAAATTTCATCACAAGAAGCTGATTTTGATTAAACGGTAACACATTAGAATACACTTTTGCTCCAGCACCTTTTTGAATAAAAACAACAAACCCACTTCCCGAGTTGTATGCTCCCATTCTAAAAGTAGTATTGTAATTTCCAGAACTCATTACTCTGAAAAAATCATGAGACAGACTATTTGAAGGGTCATTGATAGCGGATGAGAAATTCACAACAAAACTTAAATAAAGGCTTCCACTAGTAACACCAGTAAAAGTAGTTCCAACTGCATCTTGATTACTTGAAATGGAAAGCGCTTTTGCAGAGCTACCATAATTTTGGTAAGATAAGTTGTAGTTTGTTATTGTTGAACTAACACAGCCAATACCCGTACAGCTTCCTAGTCCACCATTTAAGGAGGAATTATTAGTCCACGTTCCCTGGCCGCTCAATGGTTGACCGGTTGTGTAGGTTGAAAAATCCTCGTTAAAAACAAGTTGTGAAAACATAGCAAAACTGTTTAGTAATGCTAATAATAGTAATTTTTTAGTCATAGTTTTTATTTTTATTTTCCAAATTTACACATTAAATACTTTGTATGAAATATTTAGTCATAAATTATTATAATATATGACTACTTTTGCAGAAAATATTATTAAGTTGAATTTATCACAATACACCAAAGAGTTTTCTTATAATCTCAAATTAGCATACCCCGTAATTCTTGGTATGTTAGGACATACCTTAATTGCAATTGTAGATAATATTATGGTTGGGAATTTAGGTTCAACTGAGCTAGCAGCTGTTTCATTAGGCAGTAGTTTTGTTTTTATTGGAATGTCAATAGGAATTGGATTTTCAACAGCAATTACGCCTTTAGTTTCAGAAGCGGATGCCGAAAAAGACGACAAGAAAATTCGTTCTGTTTTTCATCACGGTTTATTGTCTTGCACTGTTTTGGGAGTTGTTTTATTTATTTTAATAGTTTTGGCCAAGCCAATAATGCTCTTAATGCACCAACCAAAAGAAGTTGTCGATTTGGCTGCACCATATATTGATTGGGTTGCATTTTCCTTAATTCCAGTAATAATTTTTCAAGGATACAAACAATTTGCAGACGGATTATCAAGAACTAAATATTCTATGTATGCGATTTTATTGGCTAATGTAGTTCACATTTTCTTCAATTATATGTTGATTTATGGTATTTGGATTTTTCCGAAATTAGGAATTTTAGGTGCTGCCTTGGGAACAGTAATTTCCAGAATTATGATGGTGGTTTTTATGCATTTTATTATGAGAAACAACATCCAACTTAAGCCGTATTTCAAAAATTTCAGCTTTAAAGAAATTAAGAAATCAATGCTTAGAAAAATATCCAATTTAGGAATTCCTTCTGCAATGCAAATGCTATTTGAAGTCGCTTTATTTACAGCAGCAATTTGGCTTTCAGGATCAATTGGTAAAACAAGTCAAGCCGCAAATCAAATTGCGCTAACACTTGCAACAACTACTTTTATGTTTGCAATGGGACTTAGTGTTGCTGCAACAATTCGTGTGGGAAATCAAAAAGGATTAATGGATTATAAAAAATTAATTATTGTTGCGAGATCGGTGTTTTTATTAGCAATTATAGTAGAAACTATTTTCGGTATTTTATTTGTAGTTTTACATAACTTTTTACCCCATTTATTTCTAAATATGAACAACGTTTCGCAAGTTATTGAGAACAAAGAAGTGATTTTTATCGCATCAAAACTACTTTTGGTAGCTGCTGTTTTTCAAATTTCCGATGGAGTTCAGGTTGTGGTTTTAGGAGCTTTGCGTGGCTTGCAAGACGTAAAAGTCCCTATGTATATTACATTTGTCGCCTATTGGGTAGTTGGTTTCCCCATCTCTTATTATCTTGGAAAATACACCGATTTAGGAGCTGTTGGAATTTGGGTAGGACTTTTGGCAGGACTAACAACTGCCGCATTATTTTTGTATATTCGCTTTCATAAATTAACTAACAAACAGGTACTTAAAAACTTGTAATTAAATATAAAAAAATGGTAATTTTCTCAGTAATTATTGGAATTATTTTGTTTTTGATAGGTTCAACCCTTAAAAATAACGCTTCAACACTATCTAAATTTGCAGGTAGTTTTAAATTTTTTGGAGTTTTTGTAATCGCAATAGGATTATTTTCTTCAATGTTCAAGCAAATTGATGCAGGAAAAGTAGGCGTTCAGTCGCTCTATGGAAATGTACAACCCGATATTTTAGAAAGTGGTTTGCATGTAATTAATCCTTTATTAGATATTACCGAATTTGATATTCAAACCCAAAATTACACGATGTCTGCCGTTCATACTGAAGGTGCTCAAGAAGGTGATGATGCCATTCGAGTTTTGTCAAACGACGGATTGGAAGTGGTGATTGATTTAACGGTTTTATACCGTATTTCACCATCTGATGCACCTAAAATTTTCAAGCAAATTGGGGTAAATTTTTCAGATAAAATTGTTCGTCCAGTAACAAGAACTCGTATTCGTGATAATGCAGTTTATTACGATGCAGTTGCTTTATATTCAACTAAAAGAAATGAATTTCAACAACGAATTTTCAAAAGTATCGAAGATGATTTCAAAAGTAGAGGATTGATTCTTGAGCAATTACTGATTAGAAATATCAATTTACCGGCTTCTGTAAAACTATCAATTGAAAGCAAAATCAATGCCGAACAAGATGCACAAAAGATGACATTTGTACTTCAGAAAGAAAAACAAGAAGCGGAACGTAAACGAGTAGAAGCACAAGGTATTGCTGATTATCAACGAATTATATCAATGGGATTAACAGACAAACAATTGCAATACGAACAAATTAAAGCACAAAAAGAATTGGCAGCTTCTCCAAACACAAAAATTATTTTTATGAATGGAAAAAATACGCCAGTGATTTTATCTGATAAATAAATTTTTAAAAGTTAATTTGGTTATTTGCTCCTTCGGGTTTCGAGCAACCAAATTAACGAATAACCAAATTAACAACAAATATGGAATTACCAAAATTTTTACTTGGAGACAATACTGATTTCCCCGAAGATATTTTCATCATACATCTAGATTATCCAAGATTCATAATCAATCTAAAAGACGATGAAGTGGAATTCATTGAAGAAGCCGAAGATCTTGACGAAGCGGAACTTAACGTTGAAATGGAAGGGCTAATTGAACTTGCAAATGCTTTTTATGATCGTGAAATGGAACGGTACGAAAAGGAATAATTTTTTTTATTTACAAAATAAAGGTTGCAATTGGTATTTTCTATTGCAACCTTTTTTTTAATAAAATTATTTTAAGTTTATTCTGACTTAATACTTTTTATAATGCTAATTTCATTGTAGTCATGATGTTATTTAATTATAATGAAATTTATTATAATCAGAACTCCAATTTTTTTTTCTTTTTTCTTTTTTATTTCACGTTTAACATATATATTTGTTTCAAATTTAACAACTTAAAAAAAAATTATGAAAAAACTTTTACTATTATTTTTTATTGCTTTAACTTCAAATGCAATAAATGCTCAATTATCTTGTGCTAATGCAACGATTATTTCTACAAATGGAACAAAAACCTGCCCTGCAATAACTGGAACTTATCCAGCAACTAGTTCGTGCTGGACTACAGCGGCAGCTAAAGCTATTTGGTTTAAATTTACTCCAACTTCAAGCGGTTTAATTACTATTGATGCTGGAATTGCTCCAAATGTAGCTTTAGTTAATGATACAAGATTATCAATATTAACGGGTGCATGTACCGGTTTAACTTGTGTAGGTGGAAATGATGATATTGATGGTTCAACTGATTATAGATCAAGAGTAACTGATTTCCCTGTTACTGCATCAACAACTTATTATATCGTATGGGACAACAGATATGTTTCAACTTCTTTTCAATTTGAGTTTACTTTCACACCTGCTACGTGTTTTTCTCCAACAGCATTCACTTATACTGGTGCACCAACAACTACATCAGCTGGAATAGGCTGGACTGCTCCTACATCGGGGACACCTTCAGGATATGAATTTGAATACGGTTTAAGAGGATTTACTCAAGGCGCAGGAATAGCAACATTAAATCCTACAACAACTTCTGCTTCAATGACTTCTTTGGCTCCGAGTTCTGTTTATAGCTTTTATGTAAGAACTGTTTGTGGTGGTACTGATTATAGTGTTTGGTCAGGGCCAATAACTTTTAATACTGTTTTTCAACCTGTAACTCCTCCTTATTCAACTAATTTAGAAGATACAGATCTAGGATTTTTAGGTTGGGCATCAAGCGTTACAGGAACTGGTGCTACAGCAACTGATGATTGGTTTTTGAATGTAGGTGCTTCAGGTACTACATTAGCGCAAAGCGGTGTTACTTCAGCTATAAGTCCTAGTAATACAACTGCTGTTTCTAGTGGTAGAATGTATTCAAGAGGAATTAATTTAGCGGCAAATGAAGTTGCAACTATTACATACTATGTTAGAAATTATTTAGGTGCAGGAGCAACAGGTTCAGCTAATTATAAATTAACTGTTGGAAATGCACAAACATCTGCATCTCAAACTACTATTTTAGCAACTGAAACAGGTATTTCAAGTACTACTTTTGCACCTAAATCTTTTACTTATACTCCAACAACTGCAGGTGTTTATTATTTTAGTTTTTTGAATAATTCTCCAATAAATGCAAATGTTCAAGCTTTAATTGTAGATACTTTTGCTGTATCTCAAGTTTTATCAACATCTGAATTTTTAGATTCTAAATTCTCAGTTTCTCCAAATCCTGCTAATGATTTTATTTCTGTTACTAATTCAGACAATATCCTAGTAAGTGGAATTTCTATTACAGATTTGAATGGTAGAGTTGTAAAACAAAACAGTTATACAAACGTTTCAGATATTCAAGTTAATGTTTCAGATTTAGCTTCTGGAATGTACATGATGAACATTACTTCTGATAAAGGTTCAGTAACTAAAAAGATTGTTAAAAACTAATAACACGTTTTTATAAAAAGCAAAAACTCCTCAAGCAATTGAGGAGTTTTTTTTTAATCTTTCTTTTTCTTGTCGGTGTTCATCATAATTATAACAGCTCCAATTATTCCAATGATTACCAAGCTAAAAATAACAATCATTATAAAAGATCCATTTCCCCAGGAATAAAGCGCACTATTTTTCATAATTGTTTCATTTAAAGTTCCTCCAAAAATAAGGTTCTTCAAAAATATAATTTATGATAATTGTCATATTTTATATCATTCTAGAAATTTAGATTTTAATTCTAATGTTGGAACCAGACAACTTTCCTTTTTTCCATACCATTGGTATCGGTTCTTGGCAATATAATCATAAAGTAGGTTTCGCAATCCGTTTGGTATCAACTTAAATACAGTTCCTAAATGGAAAAATCCACCCAAGTTTTTAGCGATTTCTAATGCTGCCGCAGATTTATAATTATAGGCAATTCCAGGTTCGTACAAGATTACACTGTCAATGTTTTTATTCTCTAATCCAATGTGTTTTATAATTTCTTTACCCAATTCAGATTGCAAGGCTACAAATCGGAACACGTCTTTTTTATCGTATTTAATAACAAATTGAACTGAGGCTTCGCACAAATTACAAACGCCATCAAATAGAATTATTTTTTTGCCTTTTGGAAAATCAAGCATAATATTGAGTTTATTATTTATCCTTATTTTTTCTTGGTTTCAACAAATTCTAATGCTTCTAAACTTACCGTTGAAGTAAAAACGCCATAGTTTACAACCGCTTTATTTCTTTCGATTTTATCAATAGTTCCGACTGCTTTTCCGTCAAACATTCTAACTCTATCACCCAATTTCAGAACTGGTTTTGGTTTTTCTACAACCAAATTGGCTTTTAGTTTTTTCTCTTTTTTAGCCGCTCGAATTTCTTCAACCTTGACTGTAACTTCCTGAATTACTTCCTTTTTTTTCTCAATAGAAGCTTTCACTTCCTTAGATGTAATTTTAATTCGTTTAGAATTTTCAATTTCTATGATTTTCATAAACTCGGAAACCAATTCTTTTTTGTTTTTTGTATTGAAATATTTCCCCGCTAAATCATCAATTTTTTGACCAATATAAATAATCTTCTGATTGCTGTCATACAATTCCTGATAGCTTTCTAATTTCTGTTTTATTTTGACATTAATATTTTCCATT
>JBILPJ010000092.1:0-9174 GCA_044373975.1 Flavobacterium sp.
AAACAAAACGTTTTTTATGAGCATAGTTTACAAAAAGTTCGCTTGCAGGTTTATAAGGAATTACTTTGTTGGCAGGAACTTGGTTTTTTAATTCACCGGTAAAAAACTTATAATCCGATAACTTTGGATAAGGAACTAAAGTCAAGTCCATATTTACAGGAGTAATTACCTGATAATCATCCTCATCAGTACCGCAAGAAAATAAAGTATAAAAAGTTACAAAAAGAAAAATGATTTTAATAAGTGAGTATTTTTGCTTCATACTATTTTTTTAATTTAATTCAAATATATAAAATAGGAAACAAAAACTTACATAATAAACAAAATATATTGTTTTAACACGATATATTATTAAAATAAAACCAACAAAAAAGGGAAATCAAATTGCATAACAATTTAATTTCCCTTCTTTAAAATATTGACTTTACTCTAACTCAATTTATTCGAAATCAAACTAATGAATTCTTTTCTGGTTTTATCGCGTTCAAACGCCCCTGTAAAAGAAGAAGTTGTTGTAAAAGAATTCTGCTTCTGGATTCCCCGCATTTGCATACACATGTGTTGCGCCTCAATCACTACGGCAACTCCAAGCGGGCTTAATGCTTCTTGAATACAGTTTTTAATTTCATCTGTCAGGCGTTCTTGGACTTGCATTCTTCTTGCAAAAGCATCAACAATTCTCGGAATTTTACTCAATCCTACGATTTTTCCATTTGGAATATACGCCACGTGGGCTTTGCCAAAAAACGGTAACATGTGATGCTCGCACATCGAATAGATTTCAATGTCTTTTACGACAATCATTTGTTGATGATCTTCTGTAAACAAAGCAGATTTAAGGATTTCTAACGGGTTCAAATCGTATCCGTGTGTCAAATATTGCATTGCTTTTGCAACACGTTCTGGCGTTTTTTGAAGTCCTTCACGGTTAACATCTTCACCTAAATTTTCAATTATTGTTTTATAATTTTTAGACATTGATTCAATTAATTCTGTGTCGTAAATTTCAATTTTCTCGTAACTTTTCATCTATTATCCTTGGGGTTTTTATTTAAATTTTAAAACTTACAATGCCATAATCCATTTCGAATATTTGTCCTGAAATTGATTTTGCATTTTCTGAAATTAAGAATTGTGCCATTCCTGCCACTTCTTCAGGCTTCAAATATCCTTTCATTGGGTGGCGTTCAACCATATTTTCTTTCATTCTATCATTACGAAGAATGTTTGCTGATAATGACGTTTCCGTAATTGTTGGAGCAATCGCATTCACTCGAATTGTAGGTGCTAATTCTGCGCCAAGTGATTTTACCAATCCCTCAACACCTGATTTTGCTGTTGCAATACTGGCGTGAAATGGCATTCCTAATTTTGCCGCAACGGTACTAAACAATAAAATTGAAGGATTATTTCCTTTTTTTAATGCTGGTAAATACTTTTGAATCGCTTTTACAGCACCAATTACATTGATTTCAAAATCATTTCTAAAATCATCAATACTTAAACTCATAATTGGTTTTAAGTTGATAGAACCTGGACAATAAATTAAAACATCAATGTTCTCAATTTCTGGAAATTCGTCTTCTAAAACATTCAATTCGTAGTATTTCAAATTTGGATGTGTAACAGTTGGTGCGCTTCTACTAATATTAATAACTTTATTTTCACCAACCATTAGCGATGCTATTGCATTTCCAATTCCTTTGCTACCGCCTATAATTACTATGTTTTTCATATTATTTTACTTGTGAATTATCTTTTTGAAATTTTATTATTATTAATCTGTCTTTGCATTGTACATTTAAATCTGCCTTCACGAAAATCTCTCAATTTTTCATGTTTTGTTTTCCGTCCCTGAACTCGAGCACGCCACATTCTGAAGCTTGAGGCTTTCATTTCTTTCCGCATCAAATCAATGACTTCTTGTTCTTTTAATCCAAATTGTAACAAAATAGCATCAAATGTGGTGCGGTCTTCCCACGCCATTTCTATAATTCTGTCGATTTCAATTTCTGATAATTCCTTAGCCATTATTCATATTTTTGATACTGATTAACCACAATTGTTGCTTTTAAATCAAACATTAGGTTATACAACCCAAAAAATGTTCGGTTCATATAGATGAAATGTTTGGAACCTCGATTGCCATTCATCTTTCTAAGATTGGTGTCTTTAGCAAATCTTTCTCCTAATTTTGCAATATTTCCAAAGAAATCTGGATCTGAAAAATTAAAATTTTCTTCTTGAAATGGCTGCGTGAATAAGGACAATAAATCATAAAACATATCTGTAAAATAAGTTACTTCCTCTTTAGAATCGTCACTTCTCAGGATTTCTAACTCAAATAATTTATCACTGAATAATTTTGGATTATTGATTACTTTTTTGTCAATCAACTCAAAATAAGGAGTATAAAACTCATTCGGAATCTGTTTCATACAACCAAAATCCAAAGCTACAAGTTGGTTTTCGTCATTCACCAAGAAATTTCCTGGATGAGGATCGGCGTGTACTTTTTTCAAAATATGAATTTGATACATATAAAAATCCCATAAAGCTTGACCAATTTTGTCCGCAATTTCCTGATTTGTATTTACAGCCGTAAATTCAGAAAGGTGTTTTCCAGTCATCCAATCCATCGTGATAACTCTTTCTGATGAAAACTCAGGATAATATTCTGGAAAGACTAAATTTTCAATCTTTTTACAAGCTTTCACTACTTCTTGGCTTTGATTTAATTCCAATAAATAATTGGTTTCTTCAATCAATTTATCTTCAACTTCCTTGAAATATTTATCAGAATCTTTTCCTTGAAGATTAAACATTCTAATGGCAATAGGCTTTACCAAAGCTAAATCTGACGAAATACTATTTGCAACGCCAGGATATTGTATTTTTACTGCTAATTTTTTTCCGTTTTTAACCGCTTTGTGAACTTGCCCAATACTTGCCGCATTTACAGAATTAGCATTAAACTCATCAAAAATATCATACGGTGATTTTCCGAAATTTGTTTTGAATGTTTTCAATACCAATGGAGCAGAAAGTGGCGGAACAGAAAATTGTGATAATGAAAATTTTTCAACAAATGCTTGTGGCAAAAAACTTTTGTCCATACTCAACATTTGAGCGACTTTTAGAGCACTTCCCTTCAAACTTTTCAGTCCGTCGTAAATATCTTCTGCATTATTTTCATTCAGTTTGTCCTTATTTAATTCAGGATTAACCATTTTTTCTCCATAATATTTCAAATAATTAACACCAACCTTTGCTCCTGTTTGTACTAATTTTGTTGCTCTTTGAATTTTGGATGTAGGTATGTAATCTATGGTTTTCATTATTTTGAGTATATTTTTTCTTTGAAAATGAATTTTCCGAAATCAATTAAGCTGTCTATAGGGGCAATATTCATTAATTCAAAGGAAGCTTTTATAGATTTTTCAATATAAATATCTGTTTTTTCAAAAGCTGGTGAACTGTCATCCAACCAGAATTTCATCGTCAACAAAAGTTGAAACCAAGACGATTCTTGATATGCTTTTTCTTGAAAATTCTGAAATTGTTCTTGTTGTGTTCTGAAGTCGTCCGTGATTATTTCTGAAACGAATCTTTTATAATTCATTCTTAAACTTGTCAATTGCATCAAGCTTTTCAGTTGGTTTCCGTGTTCTTTCAATGTCATAACAACATAACTTCTGTTGGCTGTTAAAAGCTCAAAAAACGTAAAATTGAATCCCAATAATTTACTTCGCATATCATAGGACTCATATTCTTTATCATTATGAAGTAATTCAATGGTTTTGTCATAAAACATTTTGAAAACTTCCTTATCTACACTTTCTATTGTTCCAAAATAGTCGTAAAATTCTGTTTCCGATATTTCATTAAATTTCGTGAATTTGTAAACCGATTTTGGTTTTTCGTTGTGTTCCAAAGTATAATTCATATACATTGATACTATTTTTTCTTTTGTAAGTGCGGATTTTTTAGTTGCCATAATTAAGTGTTTTTGAGAGTATAAAGATATGTAATGTTTAATGATTTGCAATATTAGTTAAACAAAATAATTTGTTAATGTTTCAAACAAAAAAAAAAGCCCATTTCATTGCTCATTTAGAGCTTTGAATGGAACTTTTAAAATGTTTTATTAATAAAAGGAATGGAATTTTGGCTTTATTACCTTTAGATATTTAACATGAATACCAAATAATTCGCAGATTTATAAATTTATTAGAAAAAAAATCTGCGAATCTGCGGTAAAAGCTTTCATAATTTATTGTTATTCCCAACTAATTTAACAACTCAAAATCATCGTTAGCAGCTCTTTTCAAAATACTTTCTGGAAGTGCTTTTTTAGCTTTTGCACCCATTTTTTTCAATTTTTCAACACTCGTAATTAGGTTTCCTTTTCCTTCCACAAGTTTGTTCATTGCTGCACCATATTCTGTTTTGCTTTCATCGATTTTCTTACCAATTTTAATTAAATCATCAACAAAACCTTGAAATTTGTCATATAATGCACCGGCTTGTCGCGCAATTTCCATCGCATTTTCTTGCTGTTTTTGGTTCGCCCACATACTATCAATCGTTCGTAAAGTCGCCAATAAAGTCGAAGGTGTAACAATTACGATATTTTTCTCGAACGCTTTATTGTACAAGGTGGTATCTTCGTTCAAAGCCATTGCAAATGCAGGTTCAATCGGAATAAATAGCAATACAAAATCGGGACTTTCTATTTCATATAAATCGTGATAATTCTTCTCTCCCAATTGTTCAACATGGCGTTTTATAGAACTTACGTGTTCTTTTAAATAGCCAATTTTCAAAGAATCATCTTCTTCATTGATGTATTTTTCATACGCCGTTAAAGATACTTTTGAATCTACAATCATCTTTTTTCCGTCAGGAAGATTAATTACAACATCGGGGAACACTCTATTTCCGTCAACCGCAGTATGGCTTTGTTGTACATAATATTCTCTATCTTTTTCTAATCCAGATTTTTCTAAAACGCGTTCCAAAACCAATTCGCCCCAATTTCCTTGCATTTTGCTATCGCCTTTTAATGCTTTTGTCAAATTCAAAGTTTCCTTACTCATTTGCGCATTCATTTCGCTTAAGCCTATAATTTGTTGGCGTAAAGCAGCGTGATAATCGATACTTTCTTTGTGGGTATCATCTACTTTTTTCTCGAACAATTGAATTTTTTCTTGCAATGGCGACAAGATATTCTTCATGTTTTCTTTATTTTGTTCCGTGAATTTAGATGATTTTTCTTCCAAAATTTTATTGGCCAAATTCTCAAATTCTTTAGTAAATTTCTCTTGCAATTTTTCAACTTCTTCCTTTTGTTCTTTGTTGCGTTCCCAAAGATTTTCAAAGTCATTTTCCTTTTTGGAAAGTTGAATATTTATCGCTTCTTTTTCAGTTCTAATGGTTTCCTTTTCTGAATTTGAAGTTGCTAATTGTGATTTCAATTCTTCAATTTGAAAACTCAAACCATTATTTTTCTCTTCTAAAGCGGCTCGCTCTGATTTTGCATTAGCAGAAAAAAGAATTTTTCCAATAAAGATTCCAATGATAAGTGCGATAACGAAAGCTACTAATACGAAAAGAGTTTGTGACATGGTGCGTGTTTTTTATAAATGTAAAAATAAACAATACTATTCTATATAAAATTTTAAATAAAGATAATTTGAAAAATGTATTTTTACACCTTATTATTATCAAGTTATGCACCAACATTTTATTCTTCATAAACCGTATGGTTTTTTGAGCCAATTTATATACGAATTAAAAAGAAAGAAAAAACTTTTGGGTGAATTGTATAATTTCCCCGAAGGAACTATGGCGATTGGTCGTTTGGACGAAGATTCTGAGGGATTGTTGCTATTGACAACCGATGGAAAAGTGAGTGAGCAGATTCGTAGCAAAAAAGTGGACAAAGAATATTATGTTCAAGTAGATGGAATTATCACTCTTGAAGCCATTGAAAAATTGCAAAATGGCATTGAAATTGGTTTTGAAGGAACTAAATATATGACCAAACCTTGCAAATCCTTTTTAGTTTCTGAAATTCCGAACTTTGGTGAACGAGGAAAAAAAATTCGTGATGAACGCCACGGTCCAACTTCTTGGGCTTCAATAACGGTTAATGAAGGAAAATTTCGTCAAGTTAGAAAAATGACTGCGGCAGTTGGATTTCCTACTTTGCGATTGGTGCGCATCCGAATAGGAAACGTACATTTGAACGAATTAAAAGCGGGTGAAGTTATTGAAGTTTCTGATTTCAATTTAACGAATAAACAAATTACCAAATAAACAAATTAACTATGTTGAACATCGTTTTAGTAGAGCCAGAAATCCCAAATAATACTGGAAATATTGGCAGATTGTGTGTTGGAACCGGAAACAGATTGCATCTTATTCATCCGTTTGGATTTCAAATTACAGATAAAAATTTGAAACGTTCTGGTTTGGATTATTGGGTGCATTTGGATTGGAAAGAATATCAAAATACGGAAGAATGGATTGCCCAAATTCCAGATGTTTCCCGAGTGTTTTTATTCAGTTCGCACGCTGAAAAATCCTATTTAGCAGAAAATTTTCAGGATGGTGATTGGTTGGTTTTCGGAAAAGAAAGTGTGGGTTTGAGTGAATTGGTATTGAATCAATTTCAGAATCATTTGACCATTCCAATTTCCCCTTTAGTGCGAAGTTATAATCTTGCGAATTCGGTAGCATTTGCCATTGGCGAAGCAAAAAGACAGATAGAAATCAGGTAGATAGTTCTGTTATCGAATAACAAACTTGCCCTTTTCACTATCAAAAGCAATATGCTCATCTTTGAATAAAGTATCAAAATTACCTTTCATAATAAAATTACAAGGTTGGTCTTGAATCACAGTTTCGGGAGTCATAATAATCATTTCGTCGCTAATTTGTATTGCCATATCAATATCGTGCGTCGAAAAAAGGATGCATTTTTGAGTTTCGCGTGCCAGTTTTTTTAAGAGTTTAAAAAGCGCTACTTTATGCAATAAATCTAAATGCGTTGTTGGTTCATCCAAAATTATTAAAGGTGTGTCTTGTGCCAAAGCCCTTGCAACCAAAACATTTTGAAGTTGTCCATCGCTAATTTCGTAATGCTTTTTATCTGCCAAAGAAGTGATTTGTGTGAGTTCCATCGCCTCATTAATTTTCTCAATATCTATGTCAGTTAAGGTTCCAAGCCAATTCGTGTAAGGTTGTCTTCCTAACGCAATAATCTCAAAAACGGTTAAATTGCTTGGAGGTAATTTTTCGGTTAAAACAATACTCAGATTTTGTGCAAATGAAAGCGAATCAAATTCAGAAATGCTTTTACCATTCAAAAAAACTTCCCCTGAAATTGGTTTTTGAATTCCTGTGAGTGTCCGTAAAAGTGTTGATTTTCCTATTCCATTGGCACCAATTAATGCGATTAATTTGCCTTTTTCTAAGGACAGATTAATTTCAGATGCAATGGTGTTTATATCCTTTTTGGTAGTATATCCAATGCTTAATTGGGAAGTAATGAGAATGTTGTTTTTGATAGTCATTTATTTTAAATAGCAACTTCAAAAGTACACATTGTACTTTAAATAATAGAATAATTATTTCTTTTTCAAGATTTTATATTCTTCATAACATTCGCTAATAGCATCCATAATTTGCAAATCGTTTGCCGTTCTTATGAATGATTCCGAGTAGTTACAACGTTCTAAAATTTCAGGAATTTCATTTTTGTCGATTCCAAGAAGTACAGAAATGGTTTCTCTGTCAAATTTTGAAGCCAATAAATTCCGAACTGTTTCGTCCTTTTTCAAGCTTTTCAATCGCTTTAATTCTTTTGGTTTTTTTCCAAAGAAATTGTAAAGCATATCGGCAGGATTAAATATGGAACCCATCACTTTACTGAAGGCACCTGGAGAATATTCGCCCGCTTCATAGCCTTGTTCTAATCCAGAAATACTGTATCTGTAATTTTCTTTTGTTGGAATTAATTTGGAATCAATTTCTAAATAACCAGTTAAATCATAGGGACGAACCACGACTTCTTCTAAAGCAATGGCACTTTCGGTCATTTGAATTTTGGTAGTTTTATTTTTTACCCAGTCGTTTGTAACTCTGATTTTTATGGATTTAAATCCAATTAGGGAAAGGTGTAAAGTATCGGTAACGCCAACTTCAATTTCAAAATTACCTTTTGAATCGGAGACTGTTCCTCTTACTTTATTTATATTAATAATATTCACGTTTGACAACGGAAGTTTGGTGTTGTCATTGACAATTATACCAGAAACTTTTTGAATTACTGTTGTTTCTTGCGAAAAAACTGTTGTTCTGGCAAGTATAAATAAAAAGAAAACTACAAAATATCTCATTTCAAGGTTTAAAACTTTAAAAGTAATAAAACGTGTAAGATATTTTGTAGTTTCTTAGTATAATTATAAGAAAATTAACAAATAACGTTAGCTTTTTCTTGGTCTTCTTTCTCTTGGAGCATCACTAAAACCTTCCGATCTTCTTGGTGCTCTTTCTGATGAACCTTCTGTTCTTGGAGCTCTGTCAGATGAAAATCCACCCGTTCTTGGGGCAGCACTTCTTCCACCAAAACCACCTTCTCTAGGAGCTGAACTTCTTCCCCCAAAACCGCCTTCGCGTGGAGCAGAATTTCTGTCGCTTCTAAATCCGCCAGAACTTTCTCTTCTTGGTGCAAAACTTCCTTCTCTTCTTGGAGCAGAACTTCTTTCACCACCTGAGCGACCGCCGCCAAAACCACCACCAGAACTTCTTCCGTTGTGATCACGTCTTCCGCCACCATCATTTTTAGAAATTTCAACATTGATTCTTCGTCCTTCTAATTGAACGTTATTCAATACTTCCATAACTTTGTCTGAATGTTCAGGGTCTGTATTAAAGAAAGAGAAACCTTCTTTTACATCAACTTTGAAAACATCATCACGACCAAGGTCTAATGTTTCTTTCAAGTAATCTTTCAAAGACATCCAATCGAAATTGTCTCTAGATCCAATATTAACGAAATAACGCACTGCGCCATTGTTGTTATTTTCTCTTGGAGCACCATCTCTATCATCACGGTCACGTCTTTCAGAACCTGAAGATTGATTAGAAATATCTCTATTTTTCTTG
>JBILPJ010000249.1:0-2633 GCA_044373975.1 Flavobacterium sp.
AAAATGTTCGTGACGCGTTCCATCGCCGGATTCTACCATTTTAAAATACAAAACACCTTTTGCATCGGGTTTTATAATTTGGTTGGCACCCAATAAATAATCTTTGTATGATATTTTAAAATCGGTGGTGTCAAAATTATTTGAAATAGAGAAATTATTGTTGGTAACTGGCGAAAGCAACAACGATTTTTCAAAAACACGACGCTTCATTTGCCCCTGATAATCACCATCTACAAAAACCGTAAGAAACATTTTATCAGAATAAAACTGATTTTCGGCAGCACCTTCCCGGATTGGCATCATTCCTTCATAACTAATATATCTGGTTATAAACGCCCCTGATAGCGTAAAAATAAATGAAATATGAAGGATTAAAGTTGCCCATTTTTCTTTTCTTAAAAGTTGGTATCGTTTAATATTTCCTGCAAAATTAATTAGAAAGAAACCCATAATTGCTTCAAACCACCACGCATTGTAAACCCAAATTCGAGCCGTATCGGTATTGTATTTGCTTTCGATAAAGGTGCCACAAATCATTGCTATTGCAAATGACAAAAATAAAAAGGCCATTAATCGTGTCGAAAACAAAAAGGAGAATATTTTTTTATCCATTATAGATGTATTTTCTTAAAAGTGGTACAAAAGTAATCCAAATTTGTTGAATTATTTGTTTCAACAACTGATTTAAGTGTTTTTTAAGTGATGTTTATAAAATAATTTTAAATCTAAATAGTTTAAAAAAAATCAATAATTTAGCCAAATGATAAAAGTGAGTATTATTGGTTCTGGAAACGTAGCGCAACATTTGATTGTGGCACTACAAAATTCCATTATTAATGATGCCGAAATGGAATTGGTTCAAGTATTTGCAAGACAAAAATCGACAATTTCCCACCTATTAGATTTCAATAAAATTACTAATGATTGGAGTACTTTGGCGGAAGCCGATTTATATATAATTGCTGTTTCGGACGATGCAATTTCAGCTGTTTCGGAACAAATTCCTTATAAAAATAAATTAGTTGTTCATACTTCTGGTGCAATTTCATTTGAAGCCATTGCATCAAATAATCGAAAAGGCGTTTTTTATCCTTTGCAAACTTTTTCAAAAAACAAAGCTGTAAATTTCAAAATTATTCCAATTTGCATTGAAAGTCAAAACGCTTCCGATTATCAATTGCTACAAAAAGTAGCGCAAACAATTTCAGATTCAGTATTTGCAATTAATTCAGAACAACGAAAAGCATTGCATTTGGCAGCAGTTTTCGTGAATAATTTTACTAATCATTTGTATAAAATTGGAAATGACATTTGCATAGAAAATAATGTACCCTTCGAAATATTAAAACCTTTAATTCAAGAAACTGCCGAAAAAATTACGCAGCTTTCGCCAAATGAAGCACAAACTGGGCCTGCAATTCGCAATGATATTGAAACCATAAATGCTCATTTGTCCTTTTTATCAGATGAAAATCAAAAAATTATTTATAAAATACTAACCCAATCTATTCAAAATAATGGCAAGAAGTTATAAGGAAATAATGAACGATATTACCACATTTATATTCGATGTAGATGGCGTTCTTACTGATGGTTCGGTGCATATTACGCCCACTGGCGAGATGCTACGAACAATGGATATTCGAGATGGTTTTGCTATGAAAGCAGCCATCGAAAGCGGCTATAATGTGTGTATTATTTCTGGCGGAAGCAATGAAGGCGTTCGTACTCGATTGAGAAATCTTGGCATTACAGATATTTATATGGCGACTCCAAATAAAGTGGAAACTTTTGAGGAATATTGCGAATTATACACCATTTTACCCGAAAGCGTTTTGTATATGGGCGATGATATTCCCGATTTTCACGTGATGCAATTGGTAGGATTATCAACGTGTCCGCAGGATTCAAGTCCCGAAATAAAAGCAATTTCCACTTATATTTCCCATAGAAATGGAGGAAAAGGAGCTGCACGCGATGTAATTGAGCAAGTGATGAAAGTGCAAGAAAAATGGCATTTATATTACGACGGAAAACACGATTAATGACTATTATACAAAATTTAAAATGTTGAATTTACTTAAATTAATACGCTACCAAAACCTGTTGATGCTTGCTTTTATGCAATTAATCTTCAGATATGGATTTTTAAAACTTCAAAATGTACCTTTGTCACTTGCCGATTGGCAATATGTTTTATTGGTATTTTCCACCGTTTGCATTGCGGCTGGAGGCTATATTATAAATGGTATTTTTGATCAAGAAACAGATTCTGAAAACCGACCTGATTCTGTAATTGTTGGAAAATATATTACAGAAAGCAAAGCCTATAATTTATATGTAGCCTTTACTTTTACAGGTGTTGCCATTGGTTTCTATTTGTCAAATGTGATTGAAAGACCCAATTTTGCTATCGTATTTATTTTAATTGCGTCCACACTTTATTTATATGCCACAAGTTTAAAACAAAGTTTACTGATTGGAAATATAATCATTGCTTTGCTACTTTCTACAAGTGTTTTAATCATTGGACTTTTTGATTTATTGCCCGCAACTTACGATGGAAATCAGGCAATAATGGGTTTAATTTTTGGAATTTTAATTGATTATGCTGTTTTTACTTTTATCATCAA
>JBILPJ010000012.1:0-23054 GCA_044373975.1 Flavobacterium sp.
AGTTCCATTACAACCTGAAATTGAAATGTCAGTTGGATTGGAAGCTGTTGGCAAAGTTGTATCAATTGTACGAATTAAATTTTGAGAAACGTTGATAAAATTCCCACACGCATCAGTAACTTTATAAGTTCTTATTGTGGTTTCGGTGCAACCAATTAAGGTCGGCAAACTATCATTTACGAAAGTGATATTTGGCGTTGAACAATTATCCAGAGCATCAGTTACAACTGCATTATTTGGACTTGCAAAAGTTCCATTACAACCAGTAATTTCAATTGAATTTGGGTTGGAAGCCGTTGGATTTGTTGTATCAATTGTACGAATTAAATTCTGAGAAACGGTGATGAAATTTCCACATTCATCAGTAACTTTATACGTTCTAATTGTGGTTTCCGTGCAACCTGAAACTGCTCGCAAACTGTCATTTACGAAAGTAATATTTGGCGTCGAACAATTATCCAGAGCATCAGTTACAACTGCACTATTTGGATTTTCAAACGTTCCATTGCAACCAGAAATTTCAATTGAATTTGGATTTGAAGCCGTTGGCAATGTCGTGTCAATCGTACGAATTAAATTCTGCGTTACGTTTATGAAATTCCCACACGCATCGGTAACTTTGTAGGTTCTTATTGTGGTTTCGGTGCAACCAATTATAGTCGGTAAGCTATCATTTACGAAAGTAATATTTGGCGTTGAACAATTATCCGAAGCATCGGTTACAACTGCACTATTTGGATTTTCAAACGTTCCATTGCAACCCGTAATTTCAATTGAATTTGGGTTGGAAGCCGTTGGATTTGTTGTGTCTAAATTACTAATTGTTTGAATCGCACTTCCTCTGTTTCCACAAATATCAGTAACTCTGAAAGTTCGTGTTATAATAATTGGGCAATTTCCTATACTTGTATCTTGATAAGTAATATTTGAAATGGTTGATGTATCGATAAAAGTTCCGCCAAGCTGGTTAAAAGTTGCAAGTGAAATTGGTATTTCAGTTTCAGAATATGGAATTGAAATCGCCGAAAGACATCCTTGAAATGATTCGTTTAATGGAACTGAAACTGACGGACTTATACCATCCCCGTTTGTTAAAGAAGTAGAAAGTGATTGTTGGCAACCGTTAGTATCAGTTACCAAAACACTATAATCACCTGCCCCAATATTGATTTGGTCTTTCAACGGAACGATAACTCCATTTCCATTCCAAGAATAGGTATAAGACGGATTTCCTCCTGATACAACTAAATTTATTGCTCCAGTTTGGCTTCCAAAACAGGTTATTGGAATTTGTGTTGCGGTAAGTGATAAGGCATTATTTGGCTGTGTTATTGTGAAAGTTGATGTTGCAGAACAACCATTTTTAGTAGTTACTTTTACAGTATAAGTTCCCGCAGTCAAATTTATTTGGTCTTCACTTGTTGGATTTACACCATTTCCAGACCATAAATAAGTATAGGGTGCTAAACCTGAAACCGTAATATTAATGCTTCCTGTTGCGCCTCCATAACACATTACATTTGTTTGCGTTGCAGTAATTATTGGTGGTACATTTGGTTCAATTGTAATCGGATAGGATTTGAATGATCTTCTCCCACAGGCATCTGTAACCACAACAGAAACAAAACAATTAACTTCAACGGCACTTGCAGAAATAATAAAGTTGGTATTTGTACCAGTTGGATTTGAAAATGTTCCACCACAACTTGAAGACCATTGGTAGGATAATGGACTATTTGTTGGTGACGTAGCTGAAATACAGAGTTCAATCGAGTTTGCGCCACAAACAATAGTTGCTACCGAAGACATCGAGGTTATTTTCGGACTTTTCCCTTGAGGGGAATCAAATGAAAAATTCAGCATTGCTCGTTGTGCTGCAATTCCATCTTGAGAATTTATATTGTGACTGTGTCCAGCTTCATACATTACTTTTCCTCGATTTACATCGCCAAAGCCATGTCCAAAAGCTATTATTGCAGCCTTCCCAGGAGAATCACCATTTAAAACATCTGATTGATTTGGATCCCAAACTGAAACAGTTGTTGAAGGTCGCCAACCGCCAAACCTACTAGGTAAATATACTTTTTCCGAACCATTTTTAGTAGCTGCATCAAGAATCCCCATAAATTGCATATAAGGGCTTTGGGGATTTGAATACAAAAATGGAAGCCTGCTACTTGAGGAGTGTGAATTATAAATAATCAAACTTGGTAGCGGATCATTTGATAAAAAATTTAGTTTTTGACTGGGATTACTTGGATTTGAAAGTCCTTCTGATATGCTAACAGAATGGCAGGCTTCCCAAATCCATCCCTGATTTCCTCCATTAGCAAATGAATTATTCCATTGAAATAATCTTCCGTGTGTTGCCCAAGTTGGATCTGCGTGAGGCAAAATAAATAAATCATCGCAGTAATTAAGAGTTGTTGGTAATGAAGTTCTAAAAGCAGATGAAGGAATTCCCGCGTTATTAATATAAGTTGCAGCAATTGAACCATTGTCAGTATCCATAACCCAATTCGGATTTTCATACATTTCTTGATATACGGGAACCGTGACTTCAGAAAGTGTTGTATGAATAATAACTCCTTGGGCAACAAAAGTAGCAATTATAGCTTGTACACTTGGAACAATTGCAAACTGTTTTTCAATTATGAATGGACCGCCTTTGAAATTAATTCCATCAACTGTAAAATCGACGCCGTCTTTAACTTTAGTGGGGTTTATGGACCAAATTACTGGGACTTTTTGAACAGTCAAAAAATTATAAACTAAACCATATGGCTTTAATGCATTTCCATAAGTTTGTGGAACAATTCCCATATTTATAATTACAGAACCCGCAGGAATGGTTTTGGTTTGTGCAAGTAAAAAATTTGAAAATACTAAAAACAGGAATGTATATATAAGGTATTTGTAATCCAAAATTGGTGCTTGATGAGTATGATTTTTCATAAGTATATATTTTTAAAATTGTGTTTATATGAAATACAGGCATTAATAATGTGGAATATTAACCTCTTTTTTAGTATTAATTAAATTCTAATAATATGTTAATAAATTATTGATGCTAAATTAGTTGCGAATAAAATAATTTAAATCAAAAGTGCTTTTATCTACTGAAATACTCGTTGAAGAGGAATGATATTTCAATTATTAATTTTGATATTTATAAATGGAATATTTAAAGCAAATAGTTGTGATAATTTTATTGTTAATTAAATTCCATTAACTGTAATATTGTTCGTCAAATGGAATAAAATTGATGAGTTTGGATGATTTGAATTTGATGATTTAGTTTAATTGAAATTGTATTTAGTTTTCGACTTTCAATATTCTACAAAATGAAATTTTGAGTATAAATCTTACAATTATTAGCCTGTGTCATTATAATTTTGTAAATTGTAATTCGATTTTAAAATGACACTCCAAATTGTCAATAAATTCCTTTCCTATGAAAAATTTAATACTAATTAGACATGCGAAATCCAGTTGGGATGCACCAGTGAACGATAAAGACCGCCATATTTCAAATCGAGGGGTTTTAGACGCTCATTTAATATCTTCAAATATTCTGAAATATTTACCCGAAAAATTCGTTATTTTGAGTAGTAATGCAAAAAGAGCCATCGAAACAGCTACAATTTTCGCTCAAAATTGGATGTGTCCTTTAGAAAGTGTAATTTTTATAGATGATTTATATACTTTTGATGAAAATCAGTTGGAACGAACTATAAAATCGTGCAACAATGATTATGAAAATGTTATTCTTTTCGGACATAATGCTGCAATAACAAATTTTGTTAATAAATTTGGCGATATTTTAATTGAAAATGTTCCAACATCTGGTTTGGTTTCAATTAATTTTGATTGCGAGAATTGGAATTTATTAAGCAAAGGAAAGACTGAAAAAACACTGTTTCCAAGAGATTTAAAATTATGATTAGAGATATTGAATACAAATATATTGATAGAGAAAAAAGTTGGCTTGCCTTTAATGCCAGAGTTTTACAAGAAGCTGCCGATGAAAATGTTCCATTATTAGACAGACTACGATTTTTAGGGATTTTTTCTAACAATTTAGATGAATTTTTTCGTGTTCGTTACGCCGCAATTCGCAGATTAAGCTTGTCAGGTGTTTCAGGTGAAAAAGTTTTAGGCGGAATTAGCGCCCATCAATTGGTAAAAGATATTACGGAAATTGTAATCCAACAACAATCTGAAAGTTTACGAATATTAAATATTATTGAAAGTAAACTTCAAAAGGAAAATATTTTTATTATAAATGAAAATCAAATTTCTAGTGAACAGGAAAATTTCATTAAAGATTTTTTCATTCAGAAAGTAAGTCCTGCATTGGTTACAATTATCTTAAATGATTTGGCAGAATTTCCTATTCTAAAAGATACTTCGGGGTATTTGGCTGTAAAATTAGTAATGAAAGCCGAGCCAGAAACCAAAATTTTAGGATTTGTAAAACCAAAATCAGAGGTTCGATATGCCGTAATTGAAATACCCAAATCCATCAATCGTTTTGTCGTGCTTCCATCAATCGATGAAAAGCAATATGTGATATTATTAGATGATGTAATTCGTCATAATCTTTCGAGTTTGTTCAATATTTTTGATTACAAAAGTGTTTCTGCGCACATGATAAAAATCACCAGAGATGCCCAATTGGACATTGATAGTGATATGAGTAAGAGTATGTTAGAGAAAATTGCGACTAGCGTAAAAGACCGAAGAATAGGGGAACCCGTTCGATTTATTTACGACCAATCTATAGGAAAAGATACCTTGAAATTTTTCCTTACCAATATGGGAATTGATTCTTCGGATAGTATTATTCCTGGTGGACGATACCATAATAGACGCGATTATATGGATTTTCCAAACCTTGGAAGATTTGATTTATTATATGCACCTAAAGTTCCATTGCCAGTTGATGGTCTAAGTCTTGACGGTAGTATTTTGAATAAAATAGCCAAGAAAGATTACCTTGTAAATGCGCCGTATCAGTCTTTTTCTTATATAATAAAATTCCTTAGAGAAGCTGCTTTGGATCCAAATGTGACGGCTATTAAAATCACATTGTACCGATTGGCAAGAAATTCTCAAGTAATTAGTTCGCTTATAAACGCTGCCAAAAACGGGAAAAAAGTAACCGTGCAAATTGAACTTCAAGCTCGTTTTGATGAAGCAAGTAATATTTCTTATGCGGAGCAAATGCAAACCGAAGGAATTGAACTAATTTTCGGAATTAAAGGATTGAAAGTTCACAGTAAAATTTGTCTTGTTGAGAGAATCCAAAACGGAAAATTAGTTCGTTATGGAATAATTTCTACAGGAAATTTTAACGAATCAACTGCAAAAGTATATACCGATGTAACATTATTTACAAGCCATCAACAAATTTTAAAAGACGTTTCTAAAATATTTGATTTTTTCGATGTCAATTATAGAGTGCATCGTTACAAGCATTTAATTGTTTCGCCACATTATATGCGTTCCAAATTCAACAAATTAATTGATAGGGAAATTACAAATGCCGAAGAAGGAAAAGTGGCGTTTATAAAAATTAAATTGAATAGTTTAACGGACATTCAACTTATTGATAAATTATACGATGCAAGCAATTCGGGTGTTAAAATCCAACTTCAAATTAGAGGAATTTGTTCTTTAATTCCTGGGGTTAAAGGAATGAGTGCCAATATTGAAGCAATTAGTATTGTCGATAATTATTTGGAACATTCAAGAGTTTATATTTTTGGAAATGAAAATGATCCCGAAGTTTATATTTCTTCTGCCGATTTTATGACCCGAAATATCGATGGTCGAGTAGAAGTAACGTGCCCAATTTATGACGAACGAATCAAAAATGAACTAATTGATAATTTTAATATTGGATGGAAAGGAAACGTAAAAGCCCGATTACATTCAGAAAAATTAGATAATAAATACAGAGTTCGTGGAGATAGTCCAGTTTTCAGAGCGCAACAAGAAACCTATAATTATTATTTGAATCGATTGGACGTTGTTTCAGAAAGTATATAATTACAATATTAATTTCGCCTAAATAAGCACTTTAAATGATTACAATAAGAAAATATGCAGCAATTGATGTTGGTTCTAATGCGATGCGGCTTTTGGTGGCAAATATTATTGAAGAAGATGGAAAGGAAACCCAATTTAGCAAAAGTGCTTTAGTTCGGGTGCCAATTCGTTTAGGTCAAGATGCTTTTACGGTTGGCGAAATTTCGGAAGAAAACATCGATAGAATGGTTGATGCTATGAAAGCTTTTAAATTATTAATGAAAGTTCACAAAGTTGAAAAATATATGGCTTGTGCAACTTCAGCAATGCGTGAGGCTTATAATGGAAGGGAAGTTGTAGAAATAATCAAGAAAAAGGCGGATATAAAAATCGAAATTATAGACGGTAAAAAAGAAGCAGCGATTATTGCTTCAACGGATTTACATTATCTATTAAAAACTGAAAAAACGTACTTATATGTTGATGTAGGTGGAGGAAGCACCGAATTTTCATTGTTTTCAGATGGAAAAATGATTGCTTCAAAATCTTTCAAAGCAGGAACGGTTCGTTTGTTGAACGAAGTTGTAAGTGATATAGTTTGGCTTGAAATCGAAAAATGGATTAAAACAAATACCGAAGATTTCGATGACGTGACCCTAATTGGTTCGGGTGGAAACATCAATAAATTATTTAAAATGTCAGGAAAAATGCAAGACAAACCGTTGTCTTATATGTATGTAAATTCACAATATACCTTTTTAAATTCACTCACTTACGAAAAAAGAGTTTCTGAATTAGGATTAAATGCCGATAGAGCCGACGTTATTGTTTTGGCTACAAAAATATACTTGAACGCAATGAAATGGAGTGGTGCCAGAAGGATTTATGTGCCAAAAATTGGACTTTCTGATGGAATTGTGAAGGCTTTGTATTACGGTAAAATTTAATAAATCTACTTTAAATCATTTTCAAATTTAACATCGAATAAATTCGTAAAGGCATTTTTTATTTTACCATTTTCATCTAAAATCATTGCTCTGTGAATTTTAGTAATTGCCCATTTATTTTTAATATCTTCAAAATTGGCACAACGGTATTCTTGAATTCCTTCAAATTTGTAATTTGACAACAAATCAACCCATTCGTCTTGTCCTTTATCAAGATTGATTGCAATGAATTGATAATCAGGATATTTTGATTTAAACGCCAATACTTTTTTGTGAGCTGCAGCCAAATGCGTTAAAGCTTCTTTGGTATAAAAGAACAAAACGGTTTTTTTCTTTACAAATGAATTAGAAGAAATGGTAATTCCTTCTTTATCTATAAGGCTTACTTCTGGCAATTGATTTCCAGCAATTAATAATTGAATGGCATTTCCAATCTTTAAAATCTCATTTTTCTTGCTAGTATCAGTTGAGAATTTTCTATAAGATTCAAGAAATTTCTGATTATTTACCATATTTTGATCTTCTAACAAATAGGAAAACGCAATATTATTGAGAATACTGTTTTTTACTTTTTCATTTTTAATCAAAGTATCTGCAATATTCAATTTATTTACATATGTTGTTAGTGCCATATCAACATCAGAAAAATGATTGTGGTATTTTACAGCCCCAACATTGTTCAATAAATGTGATAAATACATAACAAAAGGAGAGTAAGTTGATAATTCAACATTATTAAAATTGATGTTTTTTCTGTAATTATAATATTGATTTGGCAATTTTTCAAACACATCTTCCGCAGTTCTCAATTTATGAATAACGGGATACAATTCTTTTTTTGAATAGTAATTAAAATCTAAAGCAGCTTTCGCAAATGCGTCAAATTCTTTCGACCATTTAATCTCGTTTTTATGAACGTTGTAGGATTTTTTATTTACTTTATATGTAGAATCTACATTAAATATAAATTTTGAAACATCATTATCATAAACATCAAACATTTTCTCTTTGTCGGATTCGTTTTTTAAATACGATTCCATCAAATAATTGTTTTTGGTATCGCCTCTTCCACAAAAAATGATTGATTCATCAAAATCTTTGGAATTTATATGAACCATAATGCTGTCATTTTTATCAAAATAGACATATTGATATTCTGGATCGTGTTTAAATGAGTACATTCCGGGTGCTAAAGAATCGAATTGTACAAAAAAGGTATTGTCTTTTTGAAGTGGAATAGTATCAATTACAACACCATCTTTAGAAAAATAGACAAAGCGATTTGTAGGATTTTTTACTTCGCCACCAAAAAACGCACGATAATCACCGGATTTAAATTCTTTATTACAAGAACTCAAAAACAGTAGAAAAATAGACGGAAATAATAGTAAAAAGGACGATTTGGGTAATTTCATATTCATAACGCTACTTACAAAAATATCGAGTACATTCTAATTTCAATGTTAATAGATAGTTAAATTAAAGTAAGCCTCTTTTTCAAGCTATGAATTGGCTGAAATTCAGGTATTTTTTCTACTTTTGCAAAAATATTATTTAAATAGAAAATCAATGTTATCAGTTAATAATTTATCAGTTCAGTTTGGCAAAAGAATTTTGTTTGACGAAGTAAATACGGTCTTTACACACGGAAATATTTACGGAGTTATTGGTGCAAACGGGGCTGGAAAATCAACTTTTTTGAAAATTATTACAGGCGAAATGGATCCTACAGCAGGACACATTCACTTGGAACCAGGAAAACGGATGTCGGTTTTAAACCAAAACCACAATATGTTTGACGAAAGTACGGTTTTGGAAACGGTGATGATGGGAAACAAAGTTTTGTATGCCGTTAAAAAAGAAATGGACGCTTTGTATGCCGATTATGATGATAAAAATGCAGATAGAATAGGGGAGTTGCAAGTGCAATTTGAAGAAATGAATGGTTGGAATGCCGATTCTGATGCCGCTTCAATGTTATCAAATCTTGGAATTACCGAAGACAGTCATTATACTTTAATGGGAGATTTAGAAGGGAAAATGAAAGTTCGTGTGTTATTGGCGCAAGCACTTTTTGGAAATCCTGATTTGCTTATTATGGATGAGCCTACCAACGATTTGGATTTTGAAACCATCGCTTGGTTAGAAAATTTCTTGGCAAATTATGAAAATACTGTAATTGTAGTTTCTCACGACAGACACTTTTTAGATGCTGTTTGTACTCATATTTCGGATATTGATTTTAGTAAAATAAACCACTATTCAGGAAATTATACGTTCTGGTACGAATCGAGTCAGTTGGCTGCAAAACAAAGAGCACAACAAAACAAAAAAGCTGAAGAAAAGAAACAAGAATTAGAAGAATTTATCCGTCGCTTTAGTGCGAATGTTGCCAAATCAAAACAAGCGACTTCTCGAAAGAAAATGATTTCTAAATTGAATATTTCCGAAATAAAACCTTCAAGCCGTCGTTATCCTGCAATTATTTTCGATCAAGAAAGAGAAGCGGGTGATCAAATTCTAAATGTTCAAAACTTGAGTGCTTCTGTAGATGGCGATGTTTTATTTACTGGAGTAGATTTGAATATGGCGAAAGGCGATAAAATTATTTTATTTTCAAAAGATTCACGTGCTACAACTGCATTTTATGATATTTTGAATGGATTGCAAAAACCAGATTCAGGAAATTTTGATTGGGGTGTAACTACAAATCAAGCGTATTTGCCAGTTGATAATCACTCTTTCTTTGAAAATGATTATTCTTTGGTTGACTGGTTGCGCCAATGGGTGAAAACCGAAGAAGAACGTGATGAGGTTAATATTCGTGGCTTCCTTGGAAAAATGATTTTTTCTGGAGAAGAAGCTTTGAAAACAAGTAGAGTTTTATCAGGAGGAGAAAAAGTGCGATGTATGTTGTCACGAATGATGATGCAACGTGCCAATGTTTTGATGATTGACGAACCTACCAATCACTTGGATTTAGAGTCGATTACAGCATTTAACAATTCACTGAAAAACTTTAAAGGTTCTGTAATTTTTACAACTCATGATCACGAATTTTCACAAACTGTTGGTAATCGCGTGATTGAATTGACACCAAAAGGAGCAATTGACAGGTATATGACTTTTGACGAATATTTAGACAATGAAGGCGTTCAAGAATTAAGAACTAAAATGTATTCTTAATTTTTATTTTATACAGATTAAACGAAAACTCTTGAGAAATCAGGAGTTTTCTGTTTTTATAACCACACTCAAATTATTTTTTTATATCTGTAAAAATCAATAACCGTAGTCTGCAAAAAAATTATATCTTTGCACAACCAAACAAAACACTTCAATATGAGTCAAAAAGTATTGCTCACTTCAAAGGAAGTCAATATCATTCTTCATCGTTTGGCTTGTCAATTGATTGAAAAACATTTAGATTTTTCAAATACAATTCTCATTGGAATTCAACCTCGTGGAACTTTCTTGGCAGAACGATTGAAATCTTTATTAGAAAACGAATATAAAATTTCAAATATTGCTTTGGGTTATCTCGATATTACCTTTTTTAGAGATGATTTCCGTAGAAATGATAAATTATTAGAAGCCAATAAAACACAGATTGATTTTTTGATTGAAAATAAAAAAGTCATTTTCATAGATGACGTTTTGTACACAGGAAGAAGCATTCGCGCGGCTTTAACAGCAATTCAATCTTTCGGAAGGCCATCTTCAATTGAGCTTTTGACATTAATTGACAGAAGATTTAGCCGTGATTTACCAATTCAACCTGATTTTAGAGGTCGTCAAGTTGATGCTATAAATAATGAAAAAGTAAAAGTATGCTGGAAGGAACAAGATGGCGAAGACGCAGTTTATTTGGTTCCAACTAATAACAAACAACCAATACTATAAAAAATGAGCGAATTAAGTGTAAATCATTTATTAGGAATAAAAAATATCACCAAAAATGATATTGACCTTATTTTTGAAACTGCCGATCATTTTAAAGAAGTCATTAATCGTCCCATTAAAAAAGTACCTTCATTAAGAGATATTACGATTGCCAATATATTTTTTGAAAATAGTACGCGTACAAAACTATCATTTGAATTGGCACAAAAAAGACTTTCTGCCGATGTAATTAGTTTTTCTGCAGCGCAATCTTCAGTAAAAAAGGGAGAAACCTTAATTGATACGGTAAATAACATACTTTCGATGAAAGTGGATATGGTGGTTATGCGACACGCCAATCCAGGAGCAGCACACTTTTTATCTCAAAATGTAAAGGCAAGTATTATCAATGCTGGTGATGGCGCCCACGAACATCCAACACAAGCCTTATTAGATAGTTATTCAATTAGAGAGAAATTAGGCGAAGTAGCTGGTAAAAAAGTAGTTATTGTTGGTGATGTTTTACATTCCCGAGTGGCACTTTCTAATATTTATGCTTTGCAAATGCAAGGTGCCGAAGTGAAAGTTTGCGGTCCTAAAACGCTTATTCCAAGACATATTGAATCACTTGGAGTTTCAGTTGAATCTAATTTACGTAAAGCACTGGAATGGTGTGATGTGGCTAATATGTTACGCGTTCAAAACGAACGAATGGATGTTAACTTTTTTCCTTCAACAAGGGAATACGCACAACAATATGGTGTGGATAAATCACTTTTGGATTCGCTAAATAAAGAAATTGTCATAATGCATCCAGGTCCAATTAATCGAGGAGTAGAAATCACTTCGGATGTTGCCGATTCTCAGCAATCTTTAATTTTGAACCAAGTAGAAAATGGCGTTGCTATTCGAATGGCAGTTATCTATTTATTGGCTTCAAAAATTCAATAATATTTAAATTAATTCCAGATGAAAGTAGATGCAAAAGGTCATACAACAGTTATCAAAGACACGCAAGGCGATTGTGTTGCGTTTTTAGAAAAGGTAACCAATCAACACGAAAGTTACAAACATCAGAATTTGATTTTGGATGTTACTCACGATAAATCGACTACAATTGCGGCTATAAAAGCGTTTTCTGAATTGTCTAAAATACATAAAAAAGGAAAAAAATCATTTGTTATTGTAGCTGAAAATATTGATTTTAATGCCGTTCCAAAAGCTATACTTGTTGTTCCTTCCGTTTTGGAAGCACACGATATTATCGAAATGGAAGAAATTGAACGAGATTTGGGGTTCTAAAAGTGTAATTGTTAATTCGGTTAACTGTTTAATCGAATAAAACCATCTTTCAACGAATTACCAAATAACCAAATTAACGAATAAACATAAATTGAATCTAACCATACTTGGTTGCTACGCCGCCACTCCACGAACGTTTACGAATCCAACTTCACAAGTTTTAGAAATCAGAAATCGTCTGTTTCTTATTGATTGTGGTGAGGGAACGCAAGTGCAATTGCGGAAAAATAAGATTCGATTTTCAAAAATCAATCATATTTTTATTTCGCATTTGCACGGGGATCATTTTTATGGTTTAGTAGGTTTAGTTTCTACATTTATGTTGCTCAATCGAACCAATGATTTGCATATTTACGGTCCAAAAGGAATTGAAGAAGTGATTAAATTACAACTGAAATTGTCAAATTCTTGGACGAATTATGGTTTGTTTTTTCACGAATTGAACTCTAAGGAAAGCGAAGTTATTTTTGAAGATGATAAAGTTATTGTCAAAACAATTCCACTAAAACACAGGGTTTACACCAATGGATTTTTATTTCAAGAGAAAGTTGGAGATAGAAAATTGAATCTAGATGCCGTTCAAAATTATGAAATTGATAAATGCTATTATCAAAAGATTAAGAACGGAAAAGATATCACTCTGGATGACGGACGTATAATTGAAAACGAAAAATTAACCTTTGATCCAATATCCGCCAAGAGTTATGCTTTTTGTTCCGATACGGTTTACAACGAAGCAATTATCCCAATTATTGAAAATGTAGATGTGTTGTATCACGAAGCCACTTTCTTAGATTCAGAGGAAAGTTTGGCTGAAAAAACAATGCATTGCACGGCAAAACAAGCGGCAAGAATTGCTTTGAAAGCCAATGTAAAGCAATTGGTTTTAGGACATTATTCTACTCGGTATGCAAGTATAGAGTTATTTAAAGACGAGGCAACAACCATTTTTCCCGAAGTTCTTTTGGCAGATGATGGCAAAAGTTTTGAGTTTTAAATTGACTTTCTAATCCAATTTCGGACATTCGTAACTTTTCTTTATTTTTTTTATTTGGGCATGCCCCTCCGTAAAAACTTCGGGTCAGGTCGTTCGCTGCAATCTCTGTTCCACTTTGTTCCACAGAGGATTTCCGCTGCCACCCTTCATGCGAACCCCGATTATAGATTTATAATTTTAGATTTCGAGAATTAAAACATTTAGAATTTTATTGTTCGCTTCTTTAACGTGAAGTATCGACTAACTCCGTCAGAGTTTTAAACTCTGACGGAGTTGTGCATCAAAAAAGCCTGTTTTGTTAATCTGAATTTAACATTTGATTTTTCAATCTGAATTTATTTCAGATTCTCGAATTTTTTGATTAAAACCCCTTTTTTTTCTTGTCTTTGTGGGGACGGATTACACCCGAGCGATAGCGAACTGACGAAGTAAATCCGCCCTATCCGTTATGGGATACATCCGAACGGTCGGGGTTTTCCGAATTAACGATTAAACAATTAACCGATTAAACATTCTTCCGAATAACCAAATCAACGATTTAAACCTTGTCATTCCGAGGAACGAGTGTGTGTTCCGTTTCATTCATAGTTGATGAGGAATATCCATCATCTGGTGCAACACTCTAACAATTTCCACAATTCCATCTTCTGCTTTCTTGTAGATGATAAGATGTGATTTTACTCTAAATTGTCTGTAACCCGTCTTAATTTTTCCAATATCTTTTCCTCCTTCAAAATCTTCAACAATAAATTCTATTTCTTGATAAATTAGGCGGTAATAATGATTAGCGTGATTTAACGACCAATTTTCTAAAGTGTAAAGCCAAATTTTGTCTATATCTTCTAAAGCTTTTGCACTTATGCGATATTTATTTGTCATAAATATTTTTTGTGAAGATTGGCCAAATGAACTTCTGGATCAAAATTTGAAACCATTCCGCTTTTCTCACCGATTTCAATTTCGTCTCTAAATTTCTTTATTTTTTGCTCTTCTAATTCTAGCAACCTTAAAGCTGTGCGCACAACTTCACTTGCAGAACTAAAACGTCCTGAAGAAATCTCGGCACTAATGAAACTCTCAAAATAATCTCCTAATAAAATTGATGTGTTCTTTGCCATAACTTTTCATTTAAAACTCAAATATACCAACTTTTGGTATATAAATATCTTTTCGTCGGAGTTTTTTTGAGAAAAACAACTTCAATTCCAACCAATAAAAATAGTTTCACTTAGAGTTTTTTCTTTTTTATTTGGGCATGCCCCTCCGTAAAAACTTCGGGTCAGGTCGTTCGCTGCAATCTCTGTTCCACTTTGTTCCACAGAGGATTTCCGCTGCCACCCTTCATGCGAACCCCGATTTATGATTTATGATTTATGATTTATGATTTTCCGAATAAACGATTAAACAATTAACCGATTAAACATTCTTCCGAATAACCAAATCAACCCTTAGGCAGTCTGAATTTCACCTTTGATTTGTCAATCTGAATTTATTTCAGATTCTAATATTATACTATTATCGAGGGGAATGTGTTGTTTCTCATGTAATTGTGATAGAATGTCTTTGCGAGGAACACGGTAATCTCATCACAATTATTTTCTTGTTATTGTGTGTACGCAGTCGGGAGACTTCGCACAGCAATCTCGACTAATAGTAATACACTTTTAAGAACTGAGGAACCGTCAAATCAATTGTACGCTGTTATTCTATTTTTGTATAATAAGTATTAATCTCGCGCTCTAAAGCTTTTTTTCTTTTTTCAGGATCTCTAATCATACCTCTTTCATCAAGTTGAATCCAAGAATTTCCTTCAGAATCTTTAATATTTTTCCAAATTATTCTTTTCTGATTTTTTTTCTCATTAAATTCTAGTTCCCAAATTTCACCATTTCCAAGTTTAAGCATTTTATATATTTGGCAATTAATATACTTTTCAGGATGTTTTATAAGTTTGAAGCTTAGGGTTACACTTTCTTTGTTTTGACTATTTTGAAAAATTATTTTATTATTTTCAATTAATAAGATTTGGGAAAAAATAATTTCAGTTTTTATGTTTTCCGTGTAGTTTTCGGATAATTTCCATTTTCCATTAAAATTTTCAAAGTCATTTTGTTGTGAAAAAACTTTTAAAAAACTTAAAAATAAAATTAATAGGATTACTTTTTTCATAATAGTATGCAAATTGTATATAAATATGAAAATACAATACAAATCAACCCAAATATAGGTAGATATGTATAACAAACGTCATACTTTATTTATCTTCAAATGTAGTTTTAAATATTCAATAAAGACTTTGTTCTCCAGTATATAAAAATTATCAAAACAATTCTTCCCTCAGCCCCGATTGCAATGGAAATCCTGCGCTTTTTAGCGCAGATTGTAATGGAAAGCGGGAATTGCAATTCCAAATACAAAAGGACAATTCGCTCCAAAACCAAGAAGCAATACTTTTTTTCGGGAATTTCAAACCTACAAACTTTCAAATTCCCGAAATAAATTCTACATTAGCATTCTGTAAATTTCAGGAAAATGATTAGCGAAGCACAGTTTCAAAACGAGTTACACTTGATAATTTCCAACGCCATTCGGGAAGATGTGGGCGCTGGCGATTTCAGTTCATTGGCTTGTATTCCCGCATCAGCAAAGGGGAAAGCAAAATTATTGGTGAAAGATGAAGGCATAATTGCGGGCGTTGCGTTTGCAAAAATGATCTTCGAATATGTAGATTCCGACTTGGAAATCGAAACATTTATCAATGACGGCGCACCCGTAAAAAGAGGCGATGTGGTTTTTCATGTTTCGGGAAGCTCGCAATCTATATTGAAAGCGGAACGTTTGGTGCTGAATTCGATGCAGCGAATGAGTGCCATTGCTACGAAAACACAAAAATATGTTCGGCTTTTGGAAGGAACCAACGCCAAGATTTTGGATACGCGCAAAACGACGCCTGGTTTTAGAGCGTGTGAAAAATGGGCGGTGAAAATTGGAGGTGGCGAAAACCACCGATTTGCATTGTACGATATGATTATGCTGAAGGACAATCACAACGATTTTGCGGGAGGAATTACGGCTGCAATCACGAAAACAAAGGCGTATTTGAAGGAGAACAATCTCGATTTAAAGATAATTGTCGAGGCAAGAAACCTCAACGAAATAGAAGAAATTTTGACGAACGAAGGCGTTTTCCGAATTTTGATTGATAACTTTAATTACGAAGATACTCGAAAAGCGGTGGCGATGATTGGCGATAAATGCCTCACGGAATCGTCTGGAAATATCAACGAAACCACCATTAGAAACTATGCCGAATGTGGCGTAAACTATATCTCTTCGGGCGCATTAACGCACTCGATTTATAATATGGATTTGAGTTTGAAAGCGGTTTGATTAAATATGGGTTGTTGGTTGTTGGTTGTTGGTTGTAGGTTGTAGGTTGTTGGTGATTCCGACTTTTTTTGTCTGATGTCTATTAGTCTATTTATCTATTAGTCTATTGTCTATTTGTCTATTGTCTATTTATCTAATTTCTTAATCGCAAAGGGCGCAAAGTTTTACGCAAAGTTCGCAAAGGTTTTTTCACCACAAAAGGCACATAAGTAAAACAAAAGAAACAAAGTTTTAACCGCAGATGCGCAGATTTTTTTTAATTCGTGTTAATTCGTGTAATTCGTGTAATTCGTGTTCTTTTTCTTTTTTTAATCCGTTTAATCTGTTTTAATCTGTGGCAAAAAAACCTCACACTTTCGACTTTCTATTTTTTAGTCTATTAGTCTATTAGTCTATTTTCTTAACCGCAAAGGGCGCAAAGTTTTACGCAAAGTTCGCAAAGGGGAAAGAAGTATAAGTTGTTAGTTGATGGTTGCATAATTGAAAATAAATCTTTATTTTTGATTTTAATAAATACGAATTGCTATGAACCTAACTGCGCAAATAAAAAAGAACTTAATTTTGAGAATAAAGGATTCTAAAGATTTGAATTTCCTTAATGCTCTTCAAACTATCTTTGATTCTTCCGAACAAGCCTTGTACCAATTGTCTTCCGAACAGCAAGCTTCTATTGAAGTGGGAAGAAGTGAAATAAAAAAGGGTCAAATCTTTAAAAATGAAGAGGTAATCTCAGAAATGAATCAATGGCTCCAAAAGAAATAGTATGGTCACCACTTGCGAAACTGCAGTTAGAAAACGTACTGAAGTTTTATGTTCACAGAAATGGAAACTCAAATTATAGTTTAAAAATCGTAAGCGAAGTGGAAGATTTATTAGAAACTCTTTCAAAAGCGGAACGAATCGGACGCCTAACGTCTAATAAATTCACTCGTGTAATTTCAATGAAAGTCTATCTCCTATTTTATGAACTAAATGGTAATAGAATTGAAATAGTATCATTTTGGGATAACAGACAAGACATTGAAAATAGAAAGATTAAATAGCATTATCGTTTAATCGTTTAATCGTTAATTCGGTTATTCGTTAATTCGTTAATTCGGTTATTCGTGAATTCGTGGCTGTTTTTTCTTTTTTTAATCTGCGCATCTGCGGTAATTTCTTTCGACTTTCGATACATTTTTTCTTAACCGCAAAGGGCGCAAAGTTTTACGCAAAGTTCGCAAAGGTTTTTTCACCACAAAAGGCACATAAGTAAAACAAAAGAAACAAAGTTTTAACCGCAGATGCGCAGATTTTTTTTAATTCGTGTTAATTCGTGTAATTCGTGTTCTTTTTCTTTTTTTAATCCGTTTAATCTGTGCTAATCTGTGGCAAAAAAACTCACACGTTCGACTTTCTATTTTTTAGTCTATTAGTCTATTAGTCTATTTTCTTAACCGCAAAGGGCGCAAAGTTTTACGCAAAGTTCGCAAAGGGGAAAGAATTATAAGTTGTAGGTTGTTGGTTGTAGGTTGTTGGTGATTCCGACTTTTTTTGTCTAATGTCTATTAGTCTATTATCTCTCTGTCTCTTTTTTAATTCGAGTTAATTCGTATTAATTAGTGGCTGCTTTTTTTTTAATCTGCGAATCAGTGGCTACTTTTCCCTTTGTACCTTTGTCCCTTTACCCCCCCCCTTTTTTCTTAACCTTTTCCCCCTTTTTCTTAACCTTTTTTCAACCTCTTTTCCCTTTGAATCTATTATCTAGTTTTTCCAAAAAGCATCAGTGGTATAAAACACTGTATCTATAAAATATAGAATATCATTTTTTGTCAGCACGTTTTCATCGTGTAAGTCTTCTAAAATAATTCCTAATTCGGGATTGTAGTAATCATTGTTCCTGACACTTTCAAACCCATTTAGAGTTAAGAATGTTTTTACTTGACTTAAATCAGTAGTTGTAGTTATAGAAACATAGGGTTGTTCAACAACTGCATATAAAATAGCATTGTCTTTTGTAAATCCTACTAAGTCGTAGGCGGTGTCTGGAAAGAAATAGTTATGAAGCAAAAGATTGTAGAAATAATCTTTCCATGAATTGTAATAAATGGCATCATTTAATTTCAAAACGTTCTCGGCATCTTTCAAATACACTTTTTGTTCGGCGCCTTCACTAACATATTGTGATAAATCAATGGCTACCCAAAGCTTTTTTTTAGAAATATAATCTTCTAATCTCTTTGTTTCTTCTTTTTTGAAGTGCTTTTCGATTTCAATAGTTGCGCTTGTTTTCTCGCCATCGTTAAGGTAACTGGCAATTGTTTGGATAACTGTTCCAAACCTAATTTGGCTCTTTCCTGAAAGGACATTGTGTAGTTCATTTTTCAAATGATTTTGCATCAACAAATATAAGCAAACTTTTTGATTTTCAAATAATCGTTAATTCGGTTATTTGTTAATTCGTTAATTTGGTTATTCAGTTATTCGGTTATTCGGTTATTTGGGAAATCCGTTTAATCTGTGCTAATCTGTGGCAAAAAAACTCACACGTTCGACTTTCTATTTTTTAGTCTATTAGTCTATTGTCTATTAGTCTATTTTCTTAACCGCAAAGGGCGCAAAGTTTTACGCAAAGTTCGCAAAGGTTTTTTCACCACAAAAGGCACATAAGTAAAACAAAAGAAACAAAGTTTTAACCGCAGATGCGCAGATTTTTTTAATTCGTGTTAATTCGTGTAATTCGTGTAATTCGTGTTCTTTTTCTTTTTTTAATCCGTTTAATCTGTTTTAATCTGTGGCAAAAAAACCTCACACTTTCGACTTTCTATTTTTTAGTCTATTAGTCTATTGTCTATTAGTCTATTGTCTTAACCGCAAAGGGCGCAAAGTTTTACGCAAAGTTCGCAAAGGTTTTTTCACCACAAAAGGCACATAAGTAAAACAAAAGAAACAAAGTTTTAACCGCAGATGCGCAGATTTTTTAATTCGTGCATTCGTGGCTACTTTTTCTTTTTTAATCTGTGCATCAGTGGCTACTTCTTTCACCTTTTTCTTAACCTTTTTTCCCCTGTTTTCCCTTTGCACCTTTTTTAAACCTTTTTTTACCTTTTTCTTAACCTTTTTTTAACCTCTTTTCCCATTGAACCTTTGCGCCTTTTTTTAAACCTTTTCGTCTTTTTTTTCCCCTCCCTCGCTTTTTTTTCCTCATTTTTCCCCTTTTCCAAAAAACCCCAAATCCATCTATTCGCAAAAACGACCATCTATTATTTTTAATCAATATAAATAGACACACTTCATTGGGTTACAAGCCGAAAAAAATATATTTTCAAAACCATGTATTTCGTATTGATTTTAAAGATACATTGCGAAGTTACTTTCACAGTTATTAAACACCCCTCATTTAATACGAAAGTTTCAGCGAAAGGCACGATGCTTTTCCAATTATAATTTCAAATTTGATTAAACGATTATCTTAAAAAAACAACACCTACTGCTGTGGCTTTTTGCTATGTCAGTTTATACCATTTATACGCATTTAAAAAATTGAATTAGATTAAAAAACAAACGATAATACAACCATTTATTATGAGGAAAATTACTTTTGCCCCGAAAATTACAGCCTTTCTTAAAAACAAGTCCAACACGACTACAAAAACTTCTTTTAGTAAAGCAGCAGTACTATTGCTGCTAACACTTTGGATGACAAGTTTTAATGCGAAAGCACAAACCGTTGCGCTTAGTCCTACTGGGGATGGTGGGTTTGAAACAGGTGCAACCTTCGCTTTAAACAATTGGACGGTAGTTAATGCGGCTTCAAATACATGGCAATTAGGTAATCTCTCTACTGTATATGCGGGTTCAAGAACTGCCTATATTTCAACCAATGGAGCTGCTTATAACTACAATATCGGAGCAGCAAGGACTTCACATTTCTACAAAGATATAGCCATACCAGCTGGAGCAACTTCCATTTCCTTATCCTTTTATTGGAAGGGAAAAGGTGAAACTAACTATGATAATTTATTGGTTTATACTGCACCAACTACTGTAACTCCTGTTGTTAATGTCCCTACATCAATTTCAACAGCTATTTCAGGTGCTACATTGGTTTACACACAAGCTAATGTCAATCAAACAACTTATATTCAAGAAACCATCGCTCTACCAGTAGGATTGGCAGGTACTACAGTAAGATTAATATTTACTTGGAAAAATGATGGTACTAGTGGTACATCTCCTGGCGCAGCTGTAGATAATATCTCGTTAACTTATGTTCCACCAACAAACTACTATTGGGGTGGAGGAAATACAGGGGTTTCTGGTACTTGGGCAGGAAGTTTTTGGAATACAACCGGAACTGGCTCTACTTATGTAACATGGCCTACAACAGGTTCACTTGCCGCTGTTTTTAATAATAACAACAGTACAGCTACCGTTCCAGCATCACTTACTGATGCACCAGTTTCTGTAACAATTGGACCAAGTGTAAATACTACTTTTAATACTACTACCGCAGGAGCATTAGCCGCACCTATCAGTATTGGTGCAAGTTCTGTTCTTACCACAGCCCCTGGATCTGCTTTAAATACCCTAACCCTTTCAGGAATAATAAGTGGTGCAGGCGGGATAACCAACACCACAGGCACAACACTACTTACAGCAGCCAATACCTATACTGGAGCAACTACAGTAAATAGTGGTACACTAACTTTAAAAAAATCTGGAGGAACTACAATACCAAATACTAATAATGTTGTAGTAAATAGTGGAGGTACATTAAAAATTTCATCTAATCAAACTTTAAATAATCTTACGCTTTCGTTAGGAGCAAATTTAGTAGTTGATTCTGGTTTTACATTAACTATTAATGGGACATATTCAGTTTCACAATCAAATTCAGGAGGAGGTTCAGGAACTATTGCTATGGGAGCAGGTTCGATATTGTTAATCAATCAAGGTGGATGGCCTGGAAATACAAATACATTTACCTATAATGCAACAGCTACTTTACAATTTGCGAATACATCAGGTAGTTATGGTGTTGGTTCAGGTGATACTTGGTGGCCTTCTACCAGTGGACCTGCAAATGTTAATGTTTCTGGGGCAGGAGGAATTACAATGAACGTAGCTAGAACAGTGGGAACACTTTTCCGATCTGCAGGATTGGTAACTAATCCTGGGAATTTAACAATTAACGGTACTTTACAATTAAATGGAGGTTACAATTGGTCTGGTTCAGGAAGTCCAACGTATGGTGCGACCTCTAAACTATATTACTTTTCAACTGGTACGCCAAGTAGAGCAGCGGAATGGACTACAGCAACTTCGGGAGCAGGATACCCTGCAAACGTTCAGGTTGGTAATAACACTACCCTTGGTATGGGAGCTACTGCTGCTAAATGTTCTGGAAACTTATCTATTGATTTAAATTCAACATTAAATACTACTTCGGGTGGTTTAACAGTTTTGGGTAATGTAAATACAGATGGAACTATTTCTTTGGGTGGCGATGTAACTTTAGCCGGTAACTGGACTTTAGGAGCTTCGGCAGCACAAACTAATAATAACAAAGCAGTAACTTTTAATGCTGCTACTGGAAATCAAACGATTACTAAAACAGGTGCTGGAACGGTTTACTTTGATTATTTATTAATAAACAAATTAACAAGTGGTAATGTAGTTATTGCTGCCACACCAGCTACCGATGTAACGATTAATTCCACTGCAGGAAACGTACTTCAATTATTAGGCGCTGGAGGGTTAGACTTAAACGGACGAACTTTAGCTTTAAACAATAATGGTGGAAACATTTATGTCAATGGTGCAAGAACCATTACCTCTGGAGTTGCCAATGGAAAATTTGATATTAATCAATATAAAACGATTAGTAATAATGCAGGAACAGGAACATTAGCGTTTGACATCAATGTAATCGTTGATTTGAATGCCAATGGAAATTTAGATTTTGGTAAATATAGTACAACTTATATAAGTACTGTCAATGGAATACTATCTATCAATAGTACAACAAGTTGTTTTGTGAATACGAACGCCCCTATATATGGAGCAACTTCAACATTAAAATACAACAGTGGCTCAACATATGGTCGAAATTTAGAATGGACAACGACATCTGGTGCTGGATATCCTAATAATGTTCAAATAAGTGGAAATACAACTTTAGACGTAGGAGCCAATTCAGGTAATGCTACAGCACGTCAAATGGCGGGTAATTTAACAACAGATTCAGGAAGTACTTTTTCTTTGAATAGTAGCGCAATGAGTGCTGCAGTGACTGTTAATGGTAATGTTATAAATAATGGTACGTTAACACTTTCAGGTACTTCTGGAGGTGATATAAGTCTAAAAGGTAACTGGACAAATACAGGTACATTTACTCCAAATTCAAGAGCCGTTACTTTTAACGGTACAACTGCACAAACACTAACTGGTGCAACAACTTTTGATTATTTGACAATGAATAATAGTTTTGGATTAATATTAGCAAATTCTATAACTGTAAA
>JBILPJ010000250.1:0-2591 GCA_044373975.1 Flavobacterium sp.
AAAACATTAGGGTACAATCAGGCGGATATGAATCGGATTAAATTTATCGATATTATCCATCCCGAAGACAAAAAAAGAACTCAGGAAATTATAAAAAAACATTTAGAAGGGGAGCCAATAATGAATTTTAGAGCTCGTTTTGTTTGCAAAGACGGATCCTATAAATGGCTCGATTTGAGTAGCAATATTGATCTTTCGTGGCGAATTTTTTATTCTGTGGGAAGAGATGTTACCAAAATTGTTGAACTAGAAAATGAGCAAAAACGAGTGCTTAACGAACTCTATGAAAATGAAGAAAAATTGCGTTTGGTCGTCGAAAACATAAGCGAAGGAATTATCGTAACCAATGCCAATAAGAAAATAATTTTGGCAAATGATATGGCAAATGAAATTTTTGGAATTGAAGACGATGAATTAATTACGCCAGATTTCAATGCTTATTTTGAAATTTATTACCCCGATGGCGTTACTGTTTTTCCTTCTCAAAATCTACCCTTGGAAAGAGCTATGAAAGGCGAAGTGTCAGATGATTTAGAAGTTGTTTTAGTGGGTAGTGAAAACAATCTGAAAAGACGCGTTCTCATTAGTGGCAAGCCTTTAGTCGATCAAAATGAGAATGTTGTAGCTGCTGTTATCACCATTAAAGACATCAGCAAATACAAACAAATGGAGGAAGATTTGAAAGAAACCGAATTGAAATACCGCCAATTAATTGGATTTACAAAAACTAATAGCGGGTTGAAATGAAGGTTTTTTTTGGAGCGAATTGTCTTTCTTTTTCAGGAGATGCAATTCCTGCTGTCCGCTATAGTCTTGCTTCGTTCCTCCGCAAGAGCTACCGCTTCCATCAGGGCTAGAGGAGTAATTTAATCCTCCCCCCAGCACCCTCCAAAAGAAGGGGTGACTGGACGGGAATGTAATAACGGATAATTGTTTTTGAAAAAATCTGTGATAATCCGTTTAATCCGTTTAAATCTGTGGCAAAAAAGTTGATTTGATTATTTGTTGATGCGGTTATTCGGGAAATCCGCAGCAAAAAAGGTTGATTTGGTTATTCAGGAGTGGGAAAAATTAACACCTGACAGGTTTCCAAAACCTGTCGGGTGTTAATTATCATTATCATTTTTCATTTGGATACTGAAACAAGTTCAGCCAATTCAAATTCAGTTTGACAAAACGTTATTTAATGAAAATCTAAGAAGTCTAAAAATCTAAGAAGTCTATTTTGACTGCCAAAAAAAAACCACATTCTTTACTGAAAAAGAATGTGGTTTTTTGACTTGAATTTGAATTAACAATATTCGTTGAAAGCGTCTTGCAAGTTCTCGGCGATTAATTCTGCCGGGCGACCTTCAATGTGATGGCGCTCTAACATGTGCACCAATTCTCCGTTTTTGAACAAAGCCACGCTTGGCGATGAAGGTGGAAAAGGGAACATGTGTTTTCTTGCGGCATCAACGGCATCTTTGTCAACGCCTGCAAAAACTGTTATTAAGTTGGTTGGTTTTTTAGCACCATCCAAACTCATTTTTACTCCTGGGCGTGCGTTTCTTGCAGCACAACCACAAACAGAATTTACAACTACAAGCGTTGTTCCTTCTTGTTTTAATGCGTTTTCTACCGCTTCGGCACTGTGTAAATCTTGAAATCCAGCAGCTGTTAGTTCAGCTTGCATTGGAATTACCATTTCTTCTGGATACATAATTATTATGATTTTAGATTGTTGATTTCTGAATTTAGATTGTAAAATCTGACTGCAAAGTTACAAAGTTTCGATGCAACAAATAAATTTGAATTATAAAGTTTTGTTATAATGTGATAGTCTTTATTTAGATTTGAAAATTACTCGAAATAAAGCGTTTAAAAACAAGCGTTTTGGACATTTCAAAATCACTTGAATGTCTTCTTTTAGCGAAGTTTCCTCATCTAAAAATTTGAAAATTAATTTTGGATTTTCTTTTTTAAATAAGGCGGAGAAAATGACAGCACCTAATTCGTTTTTTCGATGTAGAATATCCAATAATAGCAAATCATAAAACCAGAATTTACTCATTTTATGAAACTGTCGGAAGTCGGATTGGGTTTCTAAAAACCGAACCAATTGTGTTGATTTTTTATCAGCATTATTGAAGGTATATCCCGTGCTTGCTTTGGTCCATCCTCCAGCAGAGCCGATATTTAAAAGGCGCACCGTGTTGTTTTTCCAAAAAGGAAAACACGTCATTGGAATGCTTCCCCGTTCTTTTTCGATGATTTTATAGTTTGTAATTCCTAATTTCTGAAGGTAGTTTTCAATCTCTGATTCGTATTCTGATGTTTCTAAATGTTTGTGCGAAAACAAGGTATATTCCAATAAAGCTTCTGTTTTAGAAGTTGGCAAAACATACATAAACCGAGTATTTCCTTTTTGTTCAACTGAAAAATCCATAAAAGTGGCTTGTTCGTCATTGAAAACTTCTTGTTCGGTTTGTATAAACCAACCAATGAAATGCTGTTGCAAAAGCGGATATTGGGTTTGATTTTCAACTTCATACGGATCGAGAATGCTGTTGAATAATTGGTCGCAAGTATAGAAATCGGTTTCTGTTTGA
>JBILPJ010000093.1:0-9008 GCA_044373975.1 Flavobacterium sp.
CCATTGTATGCACGTGCTCCACACCTTTTATATTCGAAATAATTTTCTCTAAAGGCTTCGCAACACGACTTTCCACTTCACTTGGACTCGCTCCTGGATAACCCACCATTACGTCGGCCATCGGAACAATAATCTGTGGTTCTTCCTCTCTCGGAATCAAAAATGAACTATAAACTCCAATAATCATCAAACCAACCATCAATAAAATGGTCAATTTCGAATTGATGAAAAACTGTGCAATTTTACCTGATATACCTTCTTGCATATTATTTTATTTATTTGGGCGTGCCCCCAAGATTGCTTCGTCCTGACGTCCTCGCAACTTCGGGTCGGGCTATCCGTTTCAATCCAAGCTAAAAAGCTTGGGATTTCCACTTCTATCCCTCACGCGGGAATTAACATTGAACTTTTATTTTACAAATCTTAATTTTTCTTTCTGAAATCTGTTTTCTGCAACCTGAAATCTGCAACTTTATACTCTTTTACAGAACACAATTTTGCTCCAGTTTATTCTCCCTTCCCTTCGGGAAGGGCTGGGGATGGGATTACCTTCACTCCGTTATACAACTTCCCATCTGCCGAAACAATATAATTTTCCGTAGCCGATAATCCAGATAAAACTTCCACCTGATTACCAAAAGTTTTTCCAATTCGCAACCATCTCAAAATAGCAACATTACCAGTTCCTACCGTATAAATCCCCGATAATTGTCCTTGTTTTACCAAAGCAGTTTCAGGAATTAAAACCATTTCATTTGATTTAGTTTCCACTTTATTAGCCACTGGGAATTGAACATTTACAAACATTCCAGACAAAATAGAAGCGTCTGTTTTATCTAAATTTATTTTCACTAAATATTGACCTCCCGTATTCGTAGCCGACGAACTTACTTCGCTTACTTTTCCGTTTACATTTTTATTCGAAGATTTTACCAATACATTCACAGCCATTCCTTTTTTGATAGTCGCAATGTCATTTTCCGAAACCATTGCTGTAACTTGCAATCTCGAAGCGCCTTCAACACTTACCAAAGGCATTCCAGGATTCGCCATATCGCCTTCTTTTACAAAAGTATTGGTCACCACTCCAGAAAACGGAGCTGTAATATTTGAATACGAAAACTGTGCAATCACTTCGTTACGCATTTGCTTTGCTCCTTCTAAACCTGCTTTTGCCATTTCGTAACGAGCCGTCATATCGTCCAGTTCTTTTTGAGAAGCACTTTGTTGCTTGAACAAATTCACAAATCGATCGTAATCTTTTTTGGCATTGTTATATCCTGCAGTTGCTTGCAAAATACTAGCGTCCACTTGTGCTTTTTTAGCTTGTAAATCAGAATTGTTTATGCTTACTAATAATTGTCCCGCATTCACTTTTTGTCCCACTTGAACGTGAATTTTTGTTACAAAACCCATCATTCTAGTACTTAAATTGGCACTATTCTCTGCTTCTATTTTTCCGCTTGCCGTTACAAATGGACTGTTATTGTTTTCTGAAATCCCACTTACTTTTACAGCAATTGCAGGTTCGCTAACTAAAGCTTCTTTATTTTCCTTTCCACAAGCAACTAATAAAAGGGAAGAAATTGTAAGTATTGTGATTATTTTTTTCATATTTTTTGTCTTTGTTTTGTTGTTTCTTATCCTGCAAGGTCTTTTTAGACCTTGTAGGTATTATTTTTTTGTTTTCTACTCCTGCAAAGTCTATTTTGACCTTGTAATTTTGACTTTAAATCATTTTATACCTACAAGGTTTTGAAAACCTTGCAGGAGAGGAGAAATGCTTATTTCGTTAAAAATTGTAAATAGTTTTGTGTAAAATTATATTCGAAAACCGCTTGCAAGAACTCCAATTCTTTTTGAGCCGTTTGAGTTTCAGATTGCAATAAATCGGTTGTTTTTTCTAATCCTTGTGTAAAACGATTGCTGCGAATTCGATACGCTTCTTGCGATTGTTCCAAAGCTAATTTCGAAAGATTTACTTTGTTTTCGGCATCTTTCAAAAGACGGTTGGTTTTGTTTAATTCCAATTGGCTTTGCGCTTTATATTGTTGCATTTCGATCTCCGATTTTTGGAATTCGGCTTTGGCTTTTTCCATTTTTCCAATCGATTTATAACCATCAAACACATTCAATGACAATTGCATTCCAACCAAATAGCCTTTTGCAGCAGTGCCAAAAAGAGTTTGGTCGTACAATTCATAACTTCCAAAAGCATTCAATCTCGGCAAGAAATTCATTTTGCTTGAAACATACATTTTTTGGTAAGCTCCGTAAGATTTTGACATCGCTTGGATATCTTTTCTGTTTTCAGAAAGTGTGGTGATTATAGTTTCCGTTACAATTGTATTTTCTAAATCCTCAAGAGGTTTGTAGATTTTATTCGTAGGGTCTTCATTTAACAAAACCGCTAAATAATCCGAAGCGTTTTGCACATTACTTTTGGCATATTGCAACTGATTTTTAATTTCATTTACACGAACCTGAACCGCCAATAAATCAGTTTTCTGAAGGATTCCTTGCTTGAAATAGTTTTCAATCAGTTTCAAATTGGCATCAGCCGTTTTATTAGCTTTCTCTAATACTTTTACCGCTTTATAACCCAATTGCAATTGCATAAAAGCCTTATTTACTTCTAATTGCAAATATTCTTTGGTACGTTCTGTTTGCAATTGATAGGCTTCCATTTTAAATTTGGCCGCTTGTCGCCCGTACAAACCATCAACATTAATTAAAGGTTGTAAAACTTCAATTTTAGTTGCAAAGTTCTTCGTTTTAGCAGGATCATTCAATAACGCAGGATTAAAATCCGATGCCGAAAGAATTTCTTGATTCAGTTTAGAACCAAAAGCCATTAGAGGATTTGTAGTTGAAATGGCAGTGTGCGAAGCAGAAATAGTAGGCAAAAAAAGTGCGTTCGATTGTCTGTAATCCGCTTGTGCCGATTTGAATTCTTGATTTGCAATCTTGATTTGCAAGTTTTTATCGGAAGCTTTTTGCCAAATATCTTTTTTAGAAATAGTCAAAGTATCTTGACCAAAACCCAAATTAGATATGGAAATAGTTCCTAAAAGCAATAGTAAATTTAATTTCCTCATAATTGTTTTGTCTGAATTATGAGGCAAAGATATATTGGCAATAAAACATGCTCGGTAACAAGTGTTACATAAGAAAATATTTTTTGAAAGAAATTAAATTCAATATAAACCAGTAACCTAATTCACTTTTTTATAACTCCAAACCGCGATTCCATTCAATGCAAAAGCATAGAAAACAATAATAAAAATCGGTCTTGAAATATCCGAAAACTTAGCTCCTTTCAGCATTACCTTTCTGATGATTTCTACAAAATACCGGATTGGATTTAGCAACGTTAAGTTTTCTTCCACTGACAAATCTTGATAAAAGAAAATTTTTCTGGCATAAAGCCCACGGAATTCAGAATGGCTTTATAATCCAAAACCACACAAAACCCGCAACAGTTGCCGAACCTTCATAGGCAAGCAAAAGCGTTGTGAGAATTCTAAAAATTGTAGTTTTCCCGACCCATCAGGCCTAATAAGTCCAAATAATTCACCTTTTTTTACTTCAAAAGAAATGGAATCAATGGTGCTGATTTTGTTGTAGGATTTTGATATGTTTTGGACTACATTACTGATTATTTAGTTGGTATGGAAATTTATTTTACTTTTTTATTCATTCCCATTCCTTGACCATTTTTATGATTTTGCTGAAAATGATCTTCAAACCAAACTGGAGTTTCAATTTTATTGTCATAAATATAAGTTGCAATTTTCTTTAAATCTTCTCTTTTAAAAGCTTGCTTTGGCATTGCTTTAAATTGATTAACCGCACCAATCATTAAAGCATTTTTAGCTTTTGGATCAATTGCATAAGCAACAACTGCTTTTACAAAAGACTCTTTTGTGTCATATTGCATTAAATACCTCTTTTTGACTGCAATCATTGGTGGAGCAATAATTTCATTATGAGATTTTGTAATGACACTATGACAAGCGTAACAATTTTGTTTAAACAATTTTAGACCTTCTGATTTGTCGTTATTAAAATTTACTGTTGCCTTTTTATAAGTTTTATTAGTTGAAATTAGTTTATCAAAACTTGAAAAAACGATCAATAGTAATGCTATTATTATAAAATTTATTTTCATTTTAATTTAATTAATTATTATTACATCCAGCATTTGTTAAACTTAAAATAATATTATAATATTCAACTGAAATAAATTGAGGAACATAAACCACCCCATTAATTACAAGTTGACTTGCGTAGTTGCGAATATGGTTTTTTGAACCACAAGTTAAATTATCATAAACACTTAACAAATCTGATTTTGTAGTGTTTACAGTAAAATGATCTATATCACTAATGTCTAAATCTTCAATTGTAGCGCCAACTTTTATTGCTTCTAAAGACGAAATATCCGATTGGGCAGTTAAATTGTTGTATAATGTTTGTAAATCTTGGTTCACAAAAACTCCAATTTCTATTGATGCTGGATCTGGAATACCATATTTATTTAACAAACTCAAAATACTATTCATATGCTTTTGTTCACTTTGAGAAATAGAATTAAAAATGCTAATTTGATATTTGTTATAAGAAAACAAATAAACATCTCTAGCCAATTTCTCCTCTTCTCTCAAAAATTTTAAATCACTAATTTCTTCTTGACTTAATGGAACTAAAACTGGGTCGCCGTTGTCACTTGAACAGTTGCTTAACATAATTGATGTTAAAAATGCAACAAATACTGTTTTTTTCATTGTATGATTTTTTAAAATTTATATCTTATAAATTTATTTAAACAAACAATAGAAAGTTGTAACAATTGTTACATAAAAATCCTACAAGTATAGATTTAACAACGAATTAACTTATTAAATTATCTTAACCACACTTCAGCTGGCATTCCTATTTTTAAAGTTCCGTCATTTTTAACTTTCACTTTTACGGCATAAATAGCAGAAACTATTTGAGCTAATTTAATTTCGGTTAAGTTTTTTTTTGGAATTTCAAAACCACCACCAACACCTTTTGTAGATTGTATAATTTTAGCTTTTACTAATGTTTGCAAAATTTTAGCAGTAAATGCTTCAGGGGAATCAATTTTCTTTGCAACATCTTATATTCCAGTTCTATTATTTAGATAGGATTGTGTAGCAATAAAAATGGTTGCGCGAATGCCATATTCACAAGACTTTGAAAACATTAATAAATAATTTACTTACAATGGTAAGTAAGATTTTAATTAAACAAAGCATCAAATTAGTATAGAAATTCTGAATTACAGTATTAATAATCGTTATGTTTAATGTCACTATTCCTCCTGATTTTACTATTCCAAAAGAAAACTCACATTTACGGTTGCAGTAATATTAATTTCTCCGATTGCTATTGTTTCTTTTGTACTTTCTGCCTGATCCATCGCCATCGTTTTCATAGCATACATAGGCTGCGGATAATAATTTTGTGTGTTATCTGTAATTGTAATTGCTTTTCCAACTTTTTGACCCAAAACAGAAACATAATCTTCGGCTTTTGATTTTGCCTCTTTCATAGCTAATTTTCTTGCTTCGGATTGGTATTCCGTCAATTTAGAAGTTTTAAATTCCACTAAATTAATTCGATTTATTCCAGCATCTACAAGCCCTTCCATCAAAGCATCGTATTGTAAAATGTTCTTTAAAAGAATTTCAATGGTTTGCGTTGCATTGTAATTGCGCTTTTTCTTTTCGTAATCATATTGTGGATTCAATGAAACACTTTTGGTTTGCACATCGCTTTTTGGAACTTTAAATTTTGTAATAAACTGAAGTACTTTTTCAATTGTAGTGTCATTTTGTTTTTTTACATCCGTGGCATTCGTTCCTTTAGTTTCAACTGCAATTGAAATAAAAACCTGATCAGGAATTGCTTTTATCTTCCCTTCTCCCGAAACAGAAATTTGAGGAACAAGCTTTTGTTCTTGCGCTTGAGAAGCAACAGAACAAAAGAAAATCATAATTAAAAGTACTTTTTTCATAGTCAAAAATTTAAGGTTATTCTTATTTTATTTCAAATGTTGTGCCAATTATAACTTTCCTAATTTCGCTAATACAAATAGCAACACAATTGGAATTGCCAGCAAAATAACCATTCCAAGATTATCAGAGAACATATGCGGTTCTTTTACCAAAGTAATCAAATAACCGCCAATTGCTCCACCAAAATGTGCAGTATGCCCGATATTGTCTCGCTTGGCTTTCATTCCATAAATAGAATACAACAAATACCCAATTCCAAAAATATAGGCAGGAATAGGGATTGGTATAAAAAATAAATACAAATCCATATCTGGTCTCAATAATATGGCAGAATACAAAATGCCCGTAACTGCTCCCGAAGCACCAATGGCACGATAGGAATAATCATTGGAATGGAAATACAATGTGAGTAAACTTCCAAAAACCAAGCTTCCCAAATAGATTAATCCAAAGGAAAAATCACCTAAATAGCCATAAACAACTGGTGCGAAAAAATATAATGTTAGCATATTAAATGCCAAATGACCAATGTCTGCATGCAAAAATGCTGAAGAAATCATACGGATTTGGTCGCCTGCACGAATACTTCCAATGTGAAATTCATATTTTCTAAAAAAAGCAATGTCTTCAAAACCCTTGAAACTAACAATGATATTTAGGACAATAATGACAATTAATATTGCATTCATCTTTATAAATTTATATTCAACTGTAAAAGTAAAGATACTTTCGTTAGCTTTTGTATGCCAAGTTCGTCAAAATAGGATTTAAATGTATATTTGCATTAAATATTTAAAAATGCAGTTTTTACTTTATATTTTTCTCTGTCCGATTTTATGGTGTATTTCCATGCTTCCTTTTCGGATTTTATATATAGTTTCCGATGGTGTTTATGTGTTAACTTACTATATTATTGGTTACAGAAAAAAAACAGTTCGGGAAAATCTGGCTTTGGCTTTGCCACATCTTTCAGAAAAAGAACGTTTAGTTATCGAAAAAAAATCTTTTCACCATATGTGTGATGTGTTTTTAGAAATGATAAAAACCTTAACAATTTCTAAAAGCAAAATGGATAAACGTTACGTTTTTAATAACCTTGAAGTATATTCTGATTTAGAAAAAAAAGGAAAAAGCATCGCTTTATTATGTGCACACTATGCCAGTTATGAATGGGCAATTTCAATGAATAGTAAGGCTGAATTTGAAAGTTATGCCGTTTATAAAAAAATAAACAATCGCTATTTCGATAAATTAGTTCGAGATATTCGCTCTAAATTCAAGGCTACTTTAATTACTACAAAAGAAACTATACCTGTAATGGCTTCCAATTTCAGAAATAACAAACTTGGACTTTACGGTTTAGTAAGCGACCAATCTCCAAAATTAGGCTCGTTTTTTCATTGGAATAAATTCATGGGAATTGAAGTGCCAATTCATACTGGCGGTGAAATGCTTGCCAAAAAATACGATATGAATGTGATTTTTCTAAGAACCAAAAAAGTAAAACGGGGGTATTATGAAGCCACATTTGAGGTGCTTTCGGATAACGCAAAAGAAGTTCCAAATTATGAAATTACAGATAAATTTCTAAAACTCGTAGAACAGCAAATTTATGAGCAACCGGAATTTTATTTATGGTCACACAAACGCTGGAAACACAGACGGTAAGTAGTTAATAAGTTATAAATTAAAAGTTGTAAGTTGTAAGTTGTAAGTTGTAAGTTTAATAAAATCAAGATATTTTGAGTAATGACTTTAACTTTCTAAGAAGTCTAAAGTTCTAAAAATCTAAGAAGTCTTAAAATCTAAAATTCTAAGTTGTCTTCTCAAAAAACCATTTCGAGACCATTTCTTTCTCCAACTCTTTTGAATGTACATGTACAAATTCATTACTGTTTTTGTCATATTTATAATCCAATTTCCAAATTTGATGGTTGGCAGCCAATTCTTTAATGCTGCTGCAAACAAACAAAATTTCTTCTGAAGTTGTCGTTGGATGAATCGACATTCTAATCCAACCCGGCTTCAAAGTCAAGTCGCCAGAATCAATTTGACAAACTAAATTATGTGATGTTTCTTCATTTACATTTAACAAATAATGCCCGTAAGTACCCGCACAACTGCAACCGCCACGTGTTTGAATACCAAATTTATCATTCAATAATTTTACACCTAAGTTAAAATGCAAATCGTCAATATAAAAAGAAATCACCCCTAACCTATCCTGATGTTGCGCAGCAAGAATTTTTATATTCGGCGTAGCACCCAATTCCTCAAAAACAGTTTTCACGATTTCGTGTTCGCGGTTCATAATATTTTCAATCCCCATTTCTTCTTTCAACTGAATGGCAAAAGCAGTTTTTATTACCTGCAAAAACCCTGGCGTTCCACCATCTTCTCGGTCTTCAATATTATCAATATATTTGTGTTCGCCCCAAGGATTTGTCCAACTCACCGTGCCACCACCCGGATTATCGGGAATCATATTGGTGTATAATTTACTATTAAAAATCAAAATTCCAGAAGTTCCAGGACCACCGAGAAATTTATGTGGTGAAAAGAAAATCGCATCTAAATAGCTTTCAGCATCCTCAGGGTGCATATCTATTGCTACATAAGGCCCCGAACAAGCAAAATCAACAAAGCAAAGTCCGTTATTTTGATGCATCAATTTTGCCGCTTCATGATACGGCGTTCTAATTCCCGTAACATTCGAACACGACGTAATCGAAGCAATTTTTATCGCTCTACTTTTATACTTTTCTAATAAAATTTTAAGGTTTTCAACACAAAAAAGCCCTTCCGAATCGGCGGGAATCACCACCACATCTGCAATGGTTTCCAACCAAGACGTTTGATTGGAATGATGCTCCATGTGCGAAATGAAAACAATCGGTTTCACGGCATCTGGAATCGTCGTATATTCCCGTAAATTTTCAGGAATTCGAAGACCTAAAATGC
>JBILPJ010000013.1:0-22792 GCA_044373975.1 Flavobacterium sp.
GGGAGCCATGGTTTCGTTTAATGTTTTGCCAACAACCAACAACCAACAACCAACAACCATTTCTGTATTTACTACAAGACCCGACACACTTTTCGGAGTTACATTTATGACCTTGGCACCCGAACACGAATTGGTTGCTCAAATCACAACCCCAGAACAAAAAGCAGCAGTTGAAACCTATATTGAAAAAACAGCAAAGCGATCTGAACGCGAAAGAATGGCGGATGTAAAAACCATTTCAGGTGTTTTTACAGGTGCGTATGCGGAACATCCTTTTACAAAAGAAGCAATTCCAGTTTGGATTGGCGATTATGTTCTCGCCGGTTACGGAACTGGAGCTGTAATGGCGGTTCCTTGTGGCGATGAAAGAGATTATGCATTTGCGAATTTCTTTAAAGGTCATAACGGAATGCCAGAAATCAAGAATATTTTTGAAAATATTGATATTTCAAAAGAAGCGTATGGTTCAAAAGAGAATGTAATTATTGCCAATTCTGACTTCCTAAACGGATTGAATTACAAAGAAGCAACTCAAAAAATTATCACCGAATTAGAAAAAATAAACCAAGGAAAGGGCAAAATCAATTACAGATTGCGTGATGCTGTTTTCTCTCGTCAGCGCTATTGGGGAGAACCTTTCCCAGTATATTATATAAATGGTTTACCACAAATGATTGACAAAAAATATTTGCCAATCGCCTTGCCAGAAGTAGAAAATTATCTTCCTACCGAAGACGGGCAACCGCCTTTAGGAAATGCAACGGTTTGGGCTTGGGATAGCGTTCAGTGTTCAGTTGTAAGTGTTCAGTTAATTGATAACAAAACGATATTTCCACTTGAATTGAACACAATGCCAGGTTGGGCGGGAAGTTCTTGGTATTGGATGCGGTATATGGATGCGCACAATGAAGAGGAATTTGCATCAGCGGAAGCTTTGAAATATTGGGAAAGTGTAGATTTATACATTGGCGGAAGCGAACACGCAACGGGACATTTATTATATTCTCGTTTTTGGAATAAATTCTTAAAAGACAAAGGGTATGCGCCCACCGAAGAACCCTTCAAAAAACTGATTAATCAGGGAATGATTTTGGGAATGAGTGCGTTTGTTTATAGAGAAGAAGGTTCAAATACATTCTATACAAAAAGCAAAATAGCTGGAGTAAATACCCAAGCACTTCATGTCGATGTTTCATTAGTAAACACTTCCGATGAATTGGATATTGAGGCATTCAAAAATTCAAGGGAAGAATATAAAGATGCCGAATTTATTTTTGAAGATAATGACGGTAGGGACAGCTCGCGAGCTGTCCGTACGTATAAGGTAGGTCGTGAAATCGAAAAAATGTCGAAATCCAAGTATAATGTAGTAACGCCTGATAATATTTGTGTAGAATATGGCGCCGATACGTTGCGTTTGTATGAAATGTTTTTAGGCCCTTTGGAACAATCAAAACCATGGAATACGGCAGGAATTTCAGGTGTTTTTGGTTTCTTGAAAAAATTATGGCGTTTGTATAATGATGATAATAAGGGTTGGGTTGTAACCAATAACGAGCCTTCAAAAGACAGTTTGAAAAGTTTGCACAAAACTATTAAAAAAGTAAATGAAGACATTGAGAACTTCTCTTTCAACACGTCAGTTTCGCAGTTTATGATTTGTGTAAATGAATTGACTGCGCAAAATTGTCATGAACGTGCCATTTTGGAACCATTGGCAATTTTAATTTCACCTTATGCACCTCATATTGCTGAAGAATTGTGGTTACAGTTAGGTAATTCTGAATCTATTTCAACATTTGATTTTCCAGTTGTGGACGAGAAATATTTGGTTGAAAGCAGCAAGGAATATCCTGTTTCTTTCAATGGGAAAATGCGTTTTACAATAGAATTATCCTTGGATTTATCGGTTGCAGAAATTCAAGAAATCATTATGAAAGACGAACGAACCATCAAACAATTGGAGGGAAGAACGCCAAACAAAGTAATTATTGTTCCGGGAAAAGTAATTAACTTGGTGGGATAATGACAAAATTGCATCCAAAAAATTTGGCTTGTAATTTGATGTAGTTTTTGTAACTTTATCTTTTTAAAAATAAAATATATGTATTTAATAGTCGCAGGTTTAATTATGTTGTTCAGTTGGTTGGTGAGCCGCCAATTGAAAAAGAAATTTGAATTGTATTCAAAATTGCAGTTGAATAATGGAATGTCGGGTGCCGAAATCGCCGAAAAAATGCTCGCAGATCACGGAATTAGGGATGTTAAAGTAATTTCAACTCCGGGGCGTTTGACAGATCATTACAATCCAACGGACAAAACAGTAAATTTAAGTGAAGCCGTTTACAATCAAAGAAATGCTGCCGCTGCTGCCGTTGCTGCTCACGAATGTGGTCACGCAGTGCAACATGCCACCGCTTATAGTTGGTTGGAATTGCGTTCTCAATTGGTTCCAGTGGTAAATATTGCATCAAATTATGTGCAATGGATTTTGATTGGTGGAATTTTTATGATGAAAACATTCCCGTCATTATTGTTAATTGGAATTGTGATTTTTGCTGCCACAACGTTGTTCTCCATTGTTACGTTACCAGTGGAATATGACGCAAGTAACAGAGCTTTGGCTTGGTTAGAAAACAAAAATATGTTGACTCGCGAAGAGCAAGCGGGCGCAAAAGACGCATTGAAATGGGCTGCAAGAACGTATGTAGTTGCTGCTATTGGCTCAATCGCCACTTTGATGTATTATGTAATGATTTATATGAACAGACGATAATGGTTAGTCAATTATAAAATTAGAAAAGCGGGGAGCAATAATGCTTCCCGCTTTTTTTTGCCAAGAATTACACGAATCGGCACAAATTTTTAAAATTTAATTCGTGAGAATTTCGTAATTCGTGGCAAAGTTTCTAAAAAGTATTCCGCTTTTTTTTATAACCAAATCAACGCATAACCAAATTAACTCCTTAAAATAATTAGTGAAAATTTGTGTAATTCGTGGCTGAGTTTTTAAAGTAATATTACCCGCTTTTTTTATAACCAAATCAACAAATAACCAAATTAACTTCCTCATTACAATTGTATTTGTCTTTCTATTTGTTGGTCTAAAGAAATGAAGGTTTCTGTTCTAGAAACGCCTTCTATGGCTTGGATTTTAGTATTTAATAGATTCATTAAGTGTTCGTTATCACGGCAAATAATTTTGATTAATATCGACCAATTTCCGGTTGTATAATGACATTCTAAAACTTCGGGAATTTTTCTCAACTCTTTCACGGCTTCCGAATTTCGTGCAGCTTTATCAAGGTAAACTCCTACAAATGCCATTGTGCTGTAGCCTAAAACTTTGTTGTTGACAATGAATTTTGAACCCGAAATTACTCCCGATTGTTCTAATTTTCGCAACCTTTGGTGGATTGCAGCACCAGAAATCCCGATTTTATTGGCGATTTGAAGAATGGGTTTTCGGGCATCTTCCATTAAATCTCGAAGAATTTCTTTGTCGATTCCGTCTATTTCTACCGTTTGTGAATTTAGTTTCATATCTTTTATATTTCAACCAAATTAGTATTTTTGGTTATAATTGAAAAGCAAAAGTACAAAAATAAACGCTAATTCTTATTGATTACGATATTCTAGCCCAGATAGTAGCGGTATCCTCTTGAGGCAGTCCCGAAGCTTCGGGACGCCACAAGAGATATTGCGGATAGCTGGAAACCTGCCTGCCGGCAGGCAGGTAGCTCCAAAAAAAAAGCACCAGTTTTACAACTGATGCTTTCTTGAGTATTTCGAAAAGTATTATTTTTTCTTTTTCGCTGCAGGAGCTTTCGCTGCTTTTGCTGCTTCTTGAGCTGCTTTCATAGCCGCACGAGAAATTCTTACCTGACAAACAACAGTGTTGTCTGGGTGAATTAATTTGTAGTTATCAGAAACAAGTTTCGTAACATACAATTTATTTCCCATTTGAAGTTCTGAAATGTTAGCCTCAATAAAATCAGGAAGATTTTTTGGTAACGCTTTAACTTTCAATTTACGAGTGTTTAAACGTAAAACACCTCCTAATAATACACCTGGAGAAACACCTGTAATTTGAACAGGAACTTCCATAGTGATTTCTTTGTCATCAAATAATTGAAAGAAGTCAATGTGTAAAATTTTGTCTGTAACTGGGTGAACTTGAATGTCTTGCAAAATTGCATTGTAAGATTTACCTTCGCCAACTTCAATCACAACTGTGTGTGCGTTTGGAGTGTAAACCAAGCTTTTGAATGCTCTTTCATCTGCTGAAAAATGCACTGGTTGATTTCCTCCGTATAACACGCAAGGAACCGCTCCAGCATTACGTATGGCTTTAGTCGCAACTTTGCCCACGCTTTCTCTTTCTGATCCTTTAATTGTAATCGATTTCATTGTAAATATATATAGTTAATAAATAAAATACTGCTTTATGCAAAAAGCTATAGGCTTTATGCGAAATGTAATTCTGCTACGTTTTATGCTTATTGCTTAAAGCATATTGCTTTTTGCTTCCTGCTTAAAGCTTTTAGTTACATTAAAAATTTTCCACTAATGGAAGTGTTGTTTTGTACCATTTGCATTACTTCTGCAAAAAGAGGAGCACAACTTACTACTCTTATTTTCTTTGATTCCTTTTTCAAAGGAATAGAATCGGTAACTATGAGCTCGAGTAATTTCGAGTTTTCAATTTTTTCGTAAGCGTCTCCAGATAAAATAGCGTGGGTACAAATTGCTCTTACGCTCAATGCTCCTTTTTCTATCATTAAATCTGCGGCTTTCGCCAATGTGCCTCCGGTATCAATCATGTCATCAACTAAAACAACATGCCTTCCTTTAACTTCGCCAATCAACTCCATTGTGTCGATAATATTGGCAACTTTTCTTTGTTTGTAGCAAATTACCACATCCGATTCTAAAAATTTAGAATACGCATAGGCTCTTTTTGAACCGCCCATATCTGGAGAAGCAATGGTTAAATTTTCTAAATTTAAACTTCTCACATAAGGTAAAAATATTGTTGAAGCAAACAAATGATCAACTGGTTTTTCGAAGAATCCCTGAATTTGATCTGCATGCAAATCCATTGTCATAATTCTTGTAGCGCCAGCAGTTTCTAATAATTTTGCTGTCAATTTTGCTCCAATCGGAACTCTTGGCTTGTCTTTTCTGTCTTGTCTTGCCCAACCAAAGTAAGGAATAACAGCAGTAATATGTCTTGCCGAGGCTCTTTTTGCTGCGTCTATCATAAGTAACAATTCCATCAGATTATCTGCACTTGGAAAAGTCGAGCAAACGATAAAAACGCGTAATCCTCTAATAGATTCTTCGTAAGAAGGCTGGAATTCACCATCACTATATTTAGAGAACGTAACTTTACCTAACGGAACTCCGTACCTTTCGGCAATTTGTTCAGCTAAATATACACTTTGGGAACACGCAAATATCTTTGCTTCTGGTTCTTGATGTGACATTTTAATTTGTTGTTTTATTCCGATTCATTAGGTATAACTTGGCTTCATCGTTTGTTAAAGCTAGAGCTATATAAATGCCTCGAATGTAGTTAGTTAGTTGTGTGTCGTTTTACCGAGGTGCAAATTTAGTAATAAAATCGAACTCTGAAAGGAAAATTTAGAGTATTTTATATAATTAATGTAAATATATTTTTTACATTTGCACCGTGTTAAAGGAATTGATGTTTGTTTTATAACAATTTCGTCTTTTATTGCGTTTAAATAATTGTTTAAGTACAGTTATTTATTGTCTGTCAAGCCCGAATGGCGGAATTGGTAGACGCGCTGGTCTCAAACACCTGTGGGAAACCGTGCCGGTTCGACTCCGGCTTCGGGTACATAAAGCTTCAAACTTTGTTTGGAGCTTTTTTTATGCAATTAACAGTGTAAAATGCTTTGAAAAGTTACTTTTTGTATTTTCTATAAATCGATTTCTGATAGTAGCTCGGACATCTTAACACCCAATGCGGTACAAATTTTTGAGAAGATATTAATAGAGAAGTTTTGTTTGCCATTAAGAATCCTACGGATGCTTTTCTCGTCAATATCACAAGCGGATGCAAACTCCAAATTGTTACTAAACTTGGCTTTTGCTCTATCGTTGATTAACTGACCTAGCTGTATTAATTGTTCTTCTGACATAGGTCAAAATTCCATTAATACTGCGGCACATCATCGGCATATATGCCGATTATTAAATAATCACTATGTTTGCAGCAAATTTTTTTATACTTTTGAAATCTAATTACTTAACTAGAAACAAATGAATAAATTAATACTTTTATTAGCGATGGGTGCCGCTTTAACTACCCAAGCACTTTTTGCTCAAGTGCCTTCTTATGTTCCAACCAACGGACTTGTTGGTTATTGGCCGTTTAGCGGAAATGCAAATGACCAAACTCCAAGTGGTAATAATGGAACGGTTAATGGTGCGACTTTAACTACTGACCGGTTTGGGAATAGTAATTCGTCCTATGAATTTAATGGAACTTCAAATATAATTAATTTTGGCAGTTCACAATCCTTAATAAACTTATCAAATTTCACTTATTCTTTATGGATAAATAGAAGTTCAAATTGTGCAGATGATGCAATTATTATTTCAAATTATGGAGGAAACTGGGAAGGAAATTTATTGTTTGGGAAACTAATAGGAAGTGGAAATGCACAAATTAGATTACACAAACTTAATCAAATTATTGGTTCAGAAACTGATATAGTTGATAATCAGTGGATAAACTTAGTTGCCGTAAAAGATTTAAATTCTATTAAAATTTATAAAAATGGTGTGTTAATTCAAGCCACAGATTTAACAAATTTTGTTAGTATTAATAATACTTCGTTTCCATTTGTGATAGGCGGTGGGGGATGGGGTAATTCAAATTATTTTATGGGTAAAGTAGATGACCTAGGAGTATGGAACAGGGCATTATCTCAATCAGAAATAACTTCAATGTATAACGGATTAACCTATAGTGATACTTGTAATGCTGTTAGTGGTTCATTAACAAATGGATTAGTTGGATATTGGCCTTTTTGCGGTAATGCAAATGATGATAGCGGCAATGGAAACAATGGAACTAACAACGGTGCTACCTTGACAACGGATAGATTTGGGAATAGTAATAGTGCATATTCATTTGATGGTAATGACTGGATTGAGGTATTTTACAATCAAATATTAAATTTCGGCACAAATTCTTTTACTTTAAGTTGTTGGTCAACAAAGCAAGGTAATAATACATTTCAACATCTTATTACAAGAAATTATGTTACACAATGGCCAAATGCAGTTGGAAATTATGCATTAAGGTATGAAAATAATACCGTAGTATTATTTTCGTCAGGAAATATGGATAATATTACTAACGGTATATTGGTAACTTCACCACAAAATAATCTAAATAATTGGAACCATTTTGTAGGTGTATTTAATGCTACAAATCAAACAATGCAAATTTATATGAATGGAAACATTATTGCAACTGGTCCAATAAATCCCAATCTTCAAAATAATGATTCAATAGGTAATATGTATTTTGGAGTTGAACACCCTACGGCAGTTTTACCAAGTGGCCCTCAATTTCTTACAGGCAAACTAGATGATATCGGCATATGGAACCGTGCTTTAACCCAAGAAGAAATAACAAACTTGTATAACACCAACCAATGTATAACGAACATTACCGTTACAGATACGCTTGTCATTAATGTTGGGCAGTTATCTTTCAATGACCCAGTTACTTGGGCAAATAGCATTACCATTTCTCCCAATCCAGCTAGCACGCAAATCAACATCAATTTCAACAACATCAGCAATTTGAATGGTGGAACATTGAAAGTGATAAACTCATTGGGACAAGAAGTGGCAACAACACCAATAACAACTTCTGGAACCAACAGCACTATGCAACTGGCAACGTGGGGCGGCACTGGAATGTATTTTGTTCAAATCATCAATCCACAAGGTCAGATTGTGGATATCAAAAAAATTATATTGCAATAAGTTTAGTTAAGTTAAAATTGAGCCACAGGAAACTGTGGCTTTTTTGTTAGCAGCAAGTAGGCGTAGTGTAATCGTTTTAAATCTACTATAAAATGGTTCGACAACTTGATAGTGAAGGGTACAAAAACCTCTGAGAAATCAGAGGTTTTTTCGTTTTACGAAAGCGGAGTCAAACTTTTTTTGGTTTGCTTGGCTTCGGGTACAAAAACCTCTGAGAAATCAGAGGTTTTTTCGTTTTTATAGTTTGTGCATTCTGAAAAAACAATAAATTAAACAAAAATTTACTTTCAATCACAACTTTCGAGCTTTGACTTTTGACTTCACCGCTGTGCAAAGTTTCCCGACTTTGAGCTACTGCTAACTAGTGTTCTTATCAAATATAATTTATCTCATTTTTTTTTAATAATATCTACAATGTTTCTAGTATGCTTTTTGCATATCATAGCTCAAAGTTAGGAGACTTTGTGCGGCACATTTGTCTTAAATAGAACACTTCGCTTAGCGAGGAATTGCTTTATGTGATTCCTCCTTCATCGGAAAGATAAACTGGATGTTATTTATTTTTATTTTTTCTTATTTTTTGCCATTGCGAGGTACGAAGCAATCAAAAGGAAAGGGAGACGAGATGGGGGAGTAGTTGGCGGGATATCCCAAACCGTCTTGGTTTGCTCGTGTTAGTATCAGACGCATCTCTCTACCAACGGAATGAAGTCCATAGTTACTATATGTCCCATCCCTACGGGATTCTTTCACCACGTGCAAGAGCCATCGGCTCGGCGCATATAGTAACTCAATGCTTTAGCTTTGGGGATAGCCTACGCGGATAACCTACTGCTACCATCACACCACGAACAAGAACCAGCGGTTCGACCCATTTTGTTAGGCAATGCTTTAGTGTTGGTGGCACTAACTCGCTTTACTGGGTTAGAATCTGAAATAAATTCAGATTGAATAAATTCAGATTGACAAAAAATTAAAAGCAAGAAAATGATTCGTCCTTTAGCCCCGATTGAGGCATTATCCTCGCAGCGAAGCGAAGAGATATAGCCGAAAGCGGGTATTGCAATGGCAAATACAAGAGGACAATTCGCTCCAAAAAAACCAATAATTCAACAAAAACTCACTTGTAATCATAACTTTCGAGCTTTGACTTTCGACTTTCGACATAAATTTATTACTTTCGCACAACGATTTAAGAAAAGGATAAAATGAGCACTAAATTTACTGAATACAAGGGACTTGACTTGCCTACTGTGGCATCGGAAGTATTGGATTTTTGGAAAAAAGAAAACATATTTGAGAAGAGCGTAACGACTCGCGAAGGAAATAAACCGTTCGTATTTTTTGAGGGTCCGCCTTCGGCAAATGGGTTACCGGGAATTCACCACGTTATGGCGCGTGCTATTAAAGATATTTTTTGTAGATATAAAACGCAAAAAGGGTTTCAAGTAAAGCGAAAAGCAGGTTGGGATACGCACGGATTGCCAGTAGAATTAGGTACTGAGAAGGAATTAGGAATTACAAAGGAAGATATTGGAAAGTCAATTTCCATTGAAGAATACAACGAAGCGTGCAAGCGAACGGTTATGCGTTATACCGATGTTTGGAACGATTTGACCGAAAAAATGGGGTATTGGGTGGATATGGAAGATCCGTATGTGACTTATAAATCCAAATATATGGAATCGGTTTGGTGGATTTTGAAGCAAATCTACAACAAGGATTTGATGTACAAAGGCTACACGATTCAGCCGTATTCGCCAAAAGCAGGAACGGGATTATCGTCGCACGAAGTGAACCAACCAGGAAGTTATAGAGATGTTACGGATACGACGGTGGTGGCACAGTTCCTCTCCCCAGCCCTCTCCGAAGGAAAGGGAGCCGAAACGGAAAATACTGTTGGAAAAGCATTTGGTTTTAGCGCAACGTCACCCTTCCCTTTGGGAAGGGATGGGGATGGGATTTATTTCCTAGCTTGGACAACAACTCCTTGGACATTACCTTCAAACACTGCCTTAACAGTTGGGCCAAAGATCGATTATGTTTTAGTTCAAACGTTTAATCAATATACTTTTCTGCCTTCGAATGTTATTTTAGCCAAAAATTTAGTTGGGAAACAATTCTCTAAGGGATTTTTTGCAAGTACTGAAGCCGCCGATTTTGAAAACTTCAAAGCGGGCGATAAGAAAATTCCATATCAAGTTCTTGCCGAATGTAAAGGTGCTGATTTAGTTGGAATTCGTTATGAGCAATTGATGAAATTTGCGTTGCCGTATCAAAATCCAGAAAATGCTTTTAGAGTTATTGCTGGAGATTTTGTAACTACTGAAGATGGAACGGGAATTGTGCATACTGCGCCAACTTTTGGAGCCGATGACGCGAAAGTTGCCAAAGAAGCTGTGCCGGAAATACCGCCAATGTTGGTCTTAGACGAAAACGGAAATCCAGTTCCATTAGTAAATTTGCAAGGAAAATTCATTGAAGGTTTAGGAAGTTATTCTGGAAAATACGTTAAAAACGAATATTATAACGATGGTGAAGCACCGGAGCGTTCTGCCGATGTGGATATTGCCATTCAGTTAAAAGAAGAAAATAAAGCCTTCAAAGTTGAGAAATATGTGCACAGTTATCCGCATTGTTGGAGAACCGATAAGCCAATTTTGTATTATCCTTTGGATTCTTGGTTTATAGAAATTACGAAAGTTCGCGACAGAATGTTCGACTTGAACGAAACCATCAACTGGAAGCCAAAAGCTACGGGAGAAGGACGTTTTGGGAATTGGTTGAAAAATGCTAATGATTGGAACTTATCGCGTTCACGATATTGGGGAATTCCATTGCCAATTTGGAGAACTGAAGACGGTCCCGAAGGTTCGGGAGAAGAAATTCTGATTGGGTCGGTTGAAGAATTATACAACGAAATAGAAAAATCAATTGCTGCAGGGTTCCAAAAAGTAAATCCTTTTAAAGGTTTTGAAATTGGAAATATGAGCGAGGTTAATTATGATTTGGTTGATTTGCATAAAAATGTGGTGGACGAAATTACATTGGTTTCTGCTTCGGGGAAACCGATGAAACGAGAAGCTGATTTAATTGATGTTTGGTTTGATTCTGGTGCAATGCCTTATGCACAGTGGCATTATCCATTTGAAAATAAAGATAAAATAGACGAAAACAAAGATTTCCCTGCCGATTTTATTGCAGAAGGAGTTGATCAAACACGCGGTTGGTTTTATACATTACACGCTATTGGAACTTTGGTTTTTGATAAAGTTGCCTATAAAAATGTAGTTTCAAACGGTTTGGTTTTAGATAAAAACGGACAAAAAATGTCGAAACGTCTAGGAAATGCCGCCGATCCATTTGAAACATTGAAGGAATATGGCCCTGATGCTACGCGTTGGTATATGATTTCGAATGCCAATCCGTGGGACAATTTAAAATTCGATTTAGAAGGAATAGCTGAGGTTCGTCGAAAATTCTTCGGAACGTTGTACAATACGTATTCGTTTTTTAGTTTGTATGCTAATATTGATAATTTCAAATATGCTGAAGCCTCAATTCCTGTTAATGAAAGACCTGAAATTGACCAATGGATAATTTCAGAATTAAATACGTTGATAAAAGTAGTTGATAATGCTTACGCTGATTATGAACCTACAAAAGCGGCTCGAGCCATTTCAGAATTTTTGCAAGAAAATTTAAGCAACTGGTATGTTCGTTTGTGTAGAAGACGTTTTTGGAAAGGCGAATACGGACAAGATAAAATTGCAGCGTATCAAACATTATACGAGTGTTTGTTGGCTATTAGCAAGTTAGGTGCGCCGATTGCTCCATTTTTTATGGATAAATTATACAGAGATTTAACATTAGCATCACAAACAGAGCAATTTGAAAGTGTACATTTGGCTGATTTTCCTAAAAGCGTTGAAAAGTATGTTGATAAATCGTTAGAGAGTAAAATGCAGAAGGCACAAACCATTTCATCATTGGTATTATCGCTTCGTAAAAAAGAAATGATAAAAGTGCGTCAGCCATTACAAAAGATAATGATTCCGATACTTGACGAGAGTCAACGTGCTGAAATTGAGGCGGTTTCTGACTTGATAAAAGCAGAGGTAAATGTAAAAGAGATAGTGCTTTTGGATGATGCTTCTGGGATATTGGTTAAGCAAATAAAGCCAAATTTTAAGACATTGGGACCTCGATTTGGAAAGGATATGGGCTTGATTGCTAAAGAGATACAGGGTTTTTCGTCGGAACAAATTAATAAATTTGAAAGAGAAGGATCAATTAGTATTATTATTGCAGAAAAAAGCATAAATTTATCATTGGAAGAAGTTGAAATTTCTTCACAAGATATTGAAGGTTGGTTGGTAGCCAATTCAAATGGGATTACGGTGGCTTTAGACATCTCGATTTCAGATGAATTGCGACAAGAAGGAATTGCGAGAGAATTGGTAAATAGAATTCAGAATATTAGAAAAGATTCAGGATTTGAAGTTACCGATAAAATAAAAGTGCAATTGAAGAGAAACGGAGATTTGGAAGAAGCGATTCTGAAAAACGAAACCTATATTAAGTCTGAAACCCTAACTGATTCTTTAGTTTTTGTAGATGATTTAGAAAACGGAATAGAAATAGAATTTGACGAAATTAAAACAAGAATAGTAATAAATAAATAATTAGAGAATGGTAGATAATACATTAAGATACTCTGATGCTGATTTAGCAGAGTTCAAAGAGCTGATAATAAATAAAATAAACAAAGCACAATATGATTTAGAATTAATCAAAAGTGCGTATATGAATGATTTAAATAATGGAACTGACGACACGTCACCAACATTCAAAGCATTTGAAGAAGGTAGTGAAACAATGTCTAAAGAAGCCAACTCACAATTGGCAATTCGTCAAGAAAAGTTTATTCGTGATTTGAAAAATGCCCTTTTCCGTGTTGAAAACAAAACATACGGTTATTGTAAAGTAACAGGGAAATTAATCAATAAAGACAGATTATTGGTAGTTCCTCACGCTACAATGAGCATTGAAGCAAAGAATTTACAGCGATAATATAAAGTTTAAGCATAAAAAAACCTCGAAATTTTCGGGGTTTTTTTGTGTTTATTTGTCTAATTCTGAGCAATATCTACTTTTATTTAAAAAAGTTAGTTATTTTTTAGTCCTATTTTTAGTTAAATTTAAATTTTGTTTTATTTTATTGGACAAGTTTGAATTCACAACCCATTCTATAATATTAAGAACCATCAATGAAGTTTCACTAAAAAAAAACAGTAGCAGACATTTGTCCACTACTGTTTTTTATATAAAACTAAAGGAATATTTAATTAGAAGTTGTAACGAATCGCTACATTCCAAGTTCTTCCGATACCAAAAAAACCTTGATTCGCATCAGCTACTCCATTATAAACTCTTCCGTTTGATTGATACGTTCCTAGAGTTGCATTAGTTGAATTAATATTATCTGTAACTTTAATATTACTAGTTAATTCAGATAAATACACTTCATCAAAAACGTTATTAATGTTAATTCTGAAATTCACAGAATCTTTTTTGTCCTTTCCTACTAACATTTTGTATGATATTCCAGCATCTACTAAATCATAGCTCGGTAATAATAAATTTTCTTTAACAGCACCAACATTTGAGTATAATTTATCATACGTTCTCCAGTCAGCATCTACAGAAAAGCTTTTTATAAACTCAAAATTCGCACCCAATCCCCATGATGTTTGAGCTGCATCACCCACTTTTCCTCCGTCAACGTCAACCAAAGTTTCTAGTAATAAGTTTTGATTATCATCCGTTTGACGTGTAGTTGAATTTCCGTTATAAACCCAGTTTCCTATAGATGCAAATCCTTTTAGGTCTAATTTATTAATTGGTTTAAATATAAAATCTAATTCTACACCTGTGTGAACTTGTTGAACGCCAAGATTTGATTTATATACTAAATCACCTTGAGATAAAACTGTTGTTCCGATAGTTTCAGTTGCAAGAGTAACTACTCTTGATGAAGAAACAACTCTATCTTCCCATGAAGTTCTGTAGGCATTTAAACTCGCAGTAAACATTTTTGATTTGAAGTTATAACCAGCTTCTAAACCTAGAATTTTTTCATTTGAGGTTAACGGATTTACTTCATTTGTGAAATTTAAATAAATATTATCGTGATAAGGTTGACGTGAATAGTATCCAGCGTTTACAAAAACAGAGTGTTTGTTATCTATAGAATAACTACCTCCAGTTTTGAAATTGTATCCAATATTATTTACTTTTTCAGAATCTTTAAATTCTGGTAAATAATCATATCTGTCAAATCTTTGGTGAGACTGGTTTGAAACCGAACCTTGTAAAAAAGCAGAAAATTTATCATTGCTATATTCTAACTGTCCAAATGCTCCACCGTATGAAATAGTTTCGCTGTAATCATAATCAATTTTTTGATTTTCATCAATAGAGGTAAACATTGCGTCCCATGGATTTGTTGACAATGATTGATTTACTATTTGGTTAATATTACTTCCTGATGTTAAATGATTTTCGCCTCTTAATTTTCTTGAATCTGTAAAATTAGTTAAACCTACAAAGTTGTTAACCTGTCTATAATGAGTTCCATTATATGTTCTTAAGTCAAGTCCCACGTTTAAATTTAAATTTTCAGACAATTTATGTTTTAAATTTGATACTACTCCAAACCATGCGTGGTTATTCATAGAAGATCTAATTAGATAACTGTTTGAGAAATTCCCAGCACCATTAGCTAAAGCAGAGTTATTAGTGTTTATTTGATCAAAATCAATATAGGTATTTTGATTTACGCCTAAGTATGGATTTAGCTGACTAATATATTTCTTATTTGCCGAACTACCATAATTTCCTGTTCCACCACCTCTTCCCCATGAAGCGTAAACAACTGTTGACAAGTCTGTTTTTTGATTTATTTTAAAATCCCAATTGAAATTTGCTACTGGCTTATGATAAAAATTGGTTCTTTCAGATACATATTTACCATTTAAATAACCGTAGTTATTATTATATTTTCTACCAAAACCTAAATAATCAGATATTTTTTTGGTATAATTCTGATCATGCCATTGAGGAGCTCCTGTCAACAAGAAGTTAAAATTGTGTTTTTCATTTAATTTATACCCTACAGAAATAAAATAATTTTGTCCTTCGCCATAAGTACCATCATTATATCCATTTCCTTGCCAATGAGTTAACATGAAACTTAATCCCCATCCGCTTTTACTCATACCTGTATTGTAACCAACGGTAGTTTTTAAATAATTATTATTTGCAGTACCAACAGATGAAAATCCTCCTTCTTTTTTGTCTGTAGCTTTTGTGATAAAGTTCACAGTACCCCCAACAGAAGATATTGCTAATTTGGACGATCCTAAACCTCTTTGAATCTGTATTCCGTTTGCAATATCTGATAATCCAGACCAGTTAGACCAGTACATTTTACCATCTTCCATACCATTAATAGGTTGTCCGTTTAATAAAAAGGCTGTGTTGTCCTGTTGAAATCCTCTTACACTAATTCTTGAATCACCAAAACCACCTGCTTGACCACCAACATATACTGAAGGAGAGTTTACCATGGTTTGTGTAATATCTGCACTACCAACTTTTGATTGTATTTCAGCAGCACTTATTGAAGAAACTGCAATTGGAGTTTTTCTGTCTTTTGCCAAGTCCATTAAACCTTTACCAACAATAACAACCTCTTCTAGTTGCGTGTTTTTAACGGTGTCTTTTGCTATTTCTTGAGCGAATGTAATTGTGGAACACACTAGTGAAATTCCCAAAAATAAATTGCATTTAAATTTTTCATTTTCATTTTGTTTAAATTTCCGCAAAATTCTATAATTTATTCTTGATAAACATTAACATAACGTTATTATAAAATCAATAGTTTACTATTGAAAATCATTGTTGTAAAATAAAAAATCGTGTAGTTCCTAAGAAACAAGTTGTAACTTTATAACTAACTATCTATCAACATATAATCTCCTCGAGATATACCTTGATAGTAGTTAAATGTTGTTAGAATAGAACGAGGTGCTCCAAAACAAATATTTATTTAATGTAGTGTTTTACCGACAAAAATAATTTTAAATTAAATTCAGATTTTTAAAATAAAAATACCCAACGATTTAAATAAAAAAGTTGGGCACCAATAATACTTAATTATATTTTTTTATTTTAAGTAATGGTTCAATAAAAACTCCGTTGAACTATCGTGTTTATTCAAAGATTTCGAGTTAATTTCCTCTAAAATTGAAGTTGCTAATTGCTTTCCTAATTCAACTCCCCATTGATCATAGCTGAAAATATTCCAAATGATACCTTGAACAAAAATTTTGTGTTCGTACATCGCAACCAAAGAACCTAAAGTTTCTGGAGTTAGACTATTTATTAAAATAGTATTCGTTGGTTTATTGCCTTCAAAAACCTTAAATGGTGTTAAGTAATCTGACTTTTCAGAAGATAATCCTTGTTTCTCAAATTCATTTCGGACTTGTTCTTCGGATTTTCCGTTCAATAAAGCTTCGGTTTGTGCAAAGAAATTAGACATCAATTTATCGTGATGGTCTTTATTTCCATATAAGGAATTTACAAATCCAATGAAATCGGTAGGAATTAATTTTGTTCCTTGGTGAATCAATTGAAAGAATGCGTGTTGGGAATTCGTACCAGGTTCTCCCCAAATAATAGTTCCCGTTTGATAATTCACTGGTTTTCCATCACGACCAATACTTTTTCCGTTGCTTTCCATAATTCCTTGTTGAAGGTACGGAGCTAATTTTTGTAAATATTGAGTATATGGAATCAAGGCTTCGCTTTCGGCACCAAAGAAATTGTTGTACCAAATGCTTAATAATGCCAAAACCACAGGGATATTTTTATCAAAAGTTGCTGTTTTGAAATGTTCATCCATTTCATTTGCACCTTTCAATACTTTATCAAAATTATCAAAACCTACCGCTAAACTGATTGATAAACCAACCGCACTCCATAAAGAAAATCTTCCGCCAACCCAGTCCCACATCGGGAAAACATTGTCGGCGTTAATTCCAAATGCAGTTACATTTTTTATATTTGTAGAAACAGCAACAAAGTGTTTTGCAACATCTTCTTGTTTTGCAGTCCCGAATTCTCGGGATAAAAACCAAGTCCGAATGGTTTCAGAATTTGTCAAAGTTTCCTGAGTTGTAAATGTTTTAGAAACAATAACAAATAAGGTCGTTTCGGGATTTAATTTTTTGATGATTTCATTCACGTGATCGCCATCGACATTGGAAACAAAATGAACGTTCAGATGATTTTTATAAAATTGCAATCCTTCTACAACCATCGCTGGTCCTAAATCCGAACCGCCAATTCCAATATTTACTACATCGGTGAAAGCCTTACCCGTAAAACCTGTTCTATCGCCATTTACTATTTCATTGGTAAACGCTTTAATTTTGCTTTTCACCTCATAAATTTCTGGGATGATATTTTCTCCATCAACTTTTACAGAAGCCTGTTCTGGCGCACGCAAAGCAGTGTGAAGTACTGCTCTATTTTCTGTTTTGTTGATAATTTCGCCCTCAAAATAATCAGAAATCGCCTCTTTTAAATGTACTTCGTTGGCTAATTTCACTAACAAATCCATCGTTTCTTGATTGATTCTGTTTTTAGAATAGTCAACCAAAAAGTCATTCCATTTTAGATGAAACTTTGATGCTCTTGAAGGATCTTCTTGGAACATATTTTTCATTGAAACGTTTTTCATTGTCTCAAAATGATTCTGAAGTTCGTTCCAAGCAGTTGTAGAAGTTGGATTTGTGTTTTGTAAAGCCATTATTGTGAGGATTCTTTTGTAGTTAATTTATTTTAGCTGCAAATTTACAAATAATGTTTGTAAAATAATTATTAAGATTTTTTGGATGTTTTAATCTTAAAAAGTGCGTATTATTTCTTGAATTGCAAATTCGCCACACGATCTAATTCTTTTTTCAAAGGATTCATTTGTGCAAAAAAACGAGGTAAATTCTTTTTATTCATAGGTTCAGAGTTGGGTAATTTTAATCCTAAAGCGTCAACCTGGACTCCGTTTTTCCAGAATCGATAACAAACATGAGGGCCTGTTGCAAGCCCAGTACTTCCCACTTTCCCTATAATATCTCCTTGATTTACTCTTTGGCCTTGTCGCGCAATAATTTTCGACATATGTAAATATTGAGTAGAATAGGTGCCGTTGTGTTTCACTTTTACGAAATTTCCGTTTCCTGCTGTAAAACCAGTTTGTTCTACAACACCTGAAGCTGTAGTCATAATTGGTGTTCCTTGTGGAGCGGCATAATCGGTTCCTTTGTGTGCTTTCCAAATTTGTTGCACAGGATGAAATCTGTTTTTTGCAAAACGAGAAGTTATATTTACAAATTTTAAAGGTGCTTTTAAAAACAAATTTTTGAGTGCTTTCCCTTCCTCATCATAAAAATCTAATCTTTGAGAATTTTCATTTTGTGCAAATGGAAAAGCATAAATTATTTTTCCTTTGTATTCAAAAAAAGCACATTTTAGACTATCAACTCCGTCATATACAGAATCATTTATGTACCGTTCAGTGAAAGTCACTGCAAATTTATCTCCTTTTTGCAATTTAAAAAAGTCAATTGACCAGGCATATATTTTAGAAATTGAAGTTGCTAATGCGCCTTCAACTCCCTTTTTTTCTAATGTTTCTGATAAAGACCCGTCTAATTCCCCAGCAATAGTTCTTCGTCGGATAGTTACGGGCTTGATGTGTTTATAAACAGTAATAGAATCTTTCAAATCAATTACATAATAGCTCAATCGATCAGGTTGATAAATAAAAGCGCGCATTTTTTTTGATTTTCCTTTCGACCTAAGTATCGTATAAGGCTTGTCAATTCTCATCATTCGAACATCAAAAGTGTCTTTGACCTTTTCTACGATGTCATATACTCTTTTGTCGCCAATATTTTGCTTTGCAAGAATACTTCCGAAAGTATCGCCATCTTTAATAGTATCTTGAATTACATCAAAATTATTAAGTGTAAATCCAAATGCAACAACAATTGGCACTTTTTTTACTGGCTTTTCTTTGTCAGATTTATTGCAGGAACCAAGCGATAAAATGAGGATTATTATAATTGAAATTCTTTTCAAACTGCTAATTATTTGTTTAAACTATTTTTCTTCGCCCCAATTTTTCAATTCTTCTTCGCTCCATAATTCTGGGAAAAATATTCTTCTCTGGTATTTTGGATGCATGTATTTTTTCCAATCACTTCCGCCAGTGGCTTCGCCATCGCCTTTTCCGCTACCTTCAATATATTTTCTTGCAGCATTTAAATGTCCCATCACCCAAGTAATATTCACCGTGTGATCATAATGGCGCATTGCTTTAATTAATTCAGGATTTTTTTGGTCGTTTTCAGGCAATTGTTTGAATTTTTGCCAAAGATTTATGGTATTGTATTCCTCCATATGACGCAAAAATGAGGATTTGTATTTACGTTCGAATTCTAAAATTAAATAGGATTTTTCACCCGTAGCGTGGTCTTTTCCACCCGCTTGCCAATACAAATGTTCTAAAGCATGTTCGTAAGGAGTATTTCTGTCAATTGTAGCTCTGAAACGGTAATCAATTAAATTTATTAAATCGGTTGAAGCAAATTCTATCAAGCGGTATTGTGCACTTTGAAATCCACTCGCTGGCGTCAAAGTATTGCGAAACTTCATGTATTGTTCCACTTCCATTCCGTCTCCCATAATATCAAATGAAGTCGTTAGCATATCAAAATAGCGACTAACTCTCATAATTCTTTCTGTGAAAAAGGCAGTTTCCAATTTGTCATTATGTGAAATTTGTTCTATTTCCCATAAAATCATTTTAAACAGTAATTCATTGACTTGGTGGTACATTATAAAAACCATTTCGTCTGGCAAAGTTGTTCTTTGCGTTTGAAGATTCAATAGTGCGTCTGTTTGGATGTAATCCCAATAGGTAATTGGTTTTGACCAAAGCAATCCTTCCAAATGGGTTTCTGTTTTTTGATTTATTCCTTGGAATTTTTCATCTAATTTTTGAAGAATTTCTTCCGATATATTTGGGTTTGTCATGTTTATTTTACTTTAATTGTGAAAGAATTTTTCAATCCTTTAAAGCCATCAAGATCTGCTTTTATGGAACCAATGGCAAGTTCTGCTTTTATTCTTATTGGTAGTTTGTTGTTATCGTCTGAAATCCAAACCGTTAGGCTTTCTTGTTCTTTAAAAACTCGCCCAGATTGTACTAAAGGGCGAAATACCATTGTTGGAATTTTTCCAAATTTAGTATCAATATCTTCTCTGCCAATGAATTTTAACTTAAATTTTGTGGTTTCACCGTCAAAAAACATATCAATTGCGATGGATTCTCCCACTTTTAACTTGTCAACGTTTGGATGATTTCTTAAATAATAAAAAGTAGAAACTATATCTTGAGTATTGTTTGGAATAACAAAAGTTTTTTCAGTCTTGCTTTCATAATCTTTTAATAAAATATGATCTGTAGCCTGATTGAAAAATCCTTCTTGGTTTTTGGTATAACCACCTTCGTCTATTTTTCTGACAAATTGATAGGGATTTCCTGTAGTTTTATCAAAATAGCTTTCATATAAATCATCCACTTTGAAAAAGAATCGTGACATTCCTGTGGTATATCCTTTTCCGATTACGTGAAAAACTTTTTTGTTATTTCGAACGGCTTCTTGAACTTCCAAAGTAGCGTATCCAGCATTAATAAGCCCATAATGAACCCTGAATTTGAACCATTCGCCGGTATCAAATGCATCTTCTTTTTGAGTGTCAAAACTTGCAAGAAGAATAAACAATAAGAAAATAATTCCTTTTTTCATGGTAATATTTATTGATTTAAAGAGCAAATACAATTTTCGTTCCAAATGTATTAAAACAAAAAAACCCAATCAAATAATGACTGAGTTTTTATGCTATTAACCAACCAAAAAACCATAAATTATGAAAATTTATACAAAAACCAGGAAACCACTCCTGCTTTCTGAGTACAAATGTATTCAATTCGTTGAGTTATATTTAGCAAAAAATGAACTTTAACATTTATTTTGCAAAGACAACTCCTTTTTGGCGATAAAAATTGTGATATATTTATGAAATCACAATTTATTTACAATGTTCCTCTCAAAGATTGCTCTCTTTCAATAGATTCGAAAAGTGCTTTGAAATTTCCTGCTCCAAATCCTTTTGCTCCCATTCTTTGAATAATCTCGAAAAATAATGTTGGTCGGTCTTGAACTGGTTTCGTAAAAATTTGTAATAAATACCCATCTTCATCGGCATCAACCATAATGGCTAATTTTTCGATAGCATTCAAATCCTCTTTCATCATGTCCATGTGAACTCCCAATCTTTCTGGAATTGCTTGGTAATAAGCATGCGGTGGTGCCGATAAAAATTCAATTCCACGTGCTTTCAATTGAGTCACAGTTCCAATAATATCGTCGGTTGCAATGGCAATGTGTTGTACTCCAGGACCACCATAGAAATCTAAATATTCCTCTATTTGGGAACGTTTTTTTCCTTCGGCTGGTTCATTTATTGGAAATTTAATTCGTCCGTTTCCGTTCGACATCACTTTACTCATCAAAGCGGAATATTCCGTATGAATTTGTTTGTCGTCAAATGACAAGAAATTTACAAATCCCATTACATCTTCATAGAATTTTACCCACGTATTCATTTCGTTCCATCCCACGTTTCCTACCATATGATCGATATATTTCAATCCAACAGATTCTGGATTGTATTCCGATTTCCATTCTTTATAACCAGGTAAGAAAATTCCTTTATAATTTTTTCGCTCTACAAAAATGTGAACCGTTTCTCCATAAGTATAAATTCCTGAACGAATAACTTCGCCAAATTCATCTTTTTCGACAGTTGGCTCCATAAAAGAACGGGCGCCTCTTTTCATGGTTTCTTCGTAGGCACTTGTAGCATCTTCCACCCAAAGTGCAACCACTTTTACACCATCACCGTGTTTTCTTAGATGATCATTTATTGGTGAATTTTCGTTTAATGGTGTCGTTAAAACCAATCTGATTTTGTCTTGTTTTAGCACATAAGACGTTCTGTCACGAACGCCAGTTTCCAATCCCGCGTATGCCAATGATTGGTAACCGAAAGCTGTTTTGTAATAATGTGCTGATTGTTTTGCATTTCCTACATAGAATTCTACATAGTCGGTTCCTAATAATGGAAGGAAATCTTGTGCTCCTTCAAATATTTTTTCTAAACCGTATTCTACTGATTGTACTTCTTTTTTTGACATTTTTTTATTTTTTTAGCTTAATGTTCACTGATTATTATTGTGAATTCTAAAAGCGATATTTGAAATTTAAATTTTGTTGTTTACTAAAAACCCTAGCCCTGATAGCAGTGAAAATCCCACGTTATTGCGAGGCACGAGCAATTTCGTGGATTGCAACGGATAGCAGGAAATAGCTCCTAATTATTCTACCCACGATTTATAATACTGACCATCGTCGATTCCCATAGCGGCTTCTGTGACCATTAACGGGTGAAATGTGTCCACCATTACGGCTAATTCTTCGGTTACGGTTTGACCAATACTTCGTTCCATTGCGCCAGGTGCGGGGCCGTGAGGAATTCCTTTTGGGTGCAAAGTGATGTG
>JBILPJ010000094.1:0-8849 GCA_044373975.1 Flavobacterium sp.
TACCATAATTTGTAATTTTAAAACCCCCGATACTACTATTAAAAACGAACAAACAATCTCAGTAAAAGGGCGTTTAGTTGGATTTGATGATTTAATGGGAGAATTGAAATTAGACCAATGTTCTATTAATAAAAACAATTAAAAATGAAAATTAAGAATTTATTACCCATCTTATTTGTCTTTTTTGTGGTTGGTTCTGCTTCCGCACAAGACGATTTATTGAATCAATTGGATGCAGGTGCTCCGAAACAAGTAAATATAGAATTGGCAGCGTTCAAAGGCGTTCAAATTTGCAACATGCAATCCACAAAATTGCCAGCAAAGGGAGAATGGTATTTCTTAGTTTCTCACCGTTTTGGTGATTTAGGAGAAGGAATCAATAACTTTTTCGGATTGGATTTAGCAAAAACAAAAATCGGAGGAATTTATGGTGTTGCCAATTGGTTATCTTTAGGAGTTTCAAGACATACTTACAATAAAACGTATGAAATGGCTGCAAAATATAAAATGTCAAATCAAGAAGTTGATGGATTTCCAGTTACAATTGTTGGTTACAATACTATGGAAATTAATAGTGAATTGAAAAAAGATGCGTTAATGCCAGGATTAAAATTCAATCATAGAATGGCTTTTACGACTCAATTGTTAATTTCAAGAAAATTCAACGACTCATTCTCATTGGAAATTGCACCTATTTATGTTCATAAAAATTTATACGATGGACTTTTAGATCAAAAATCTTCGGTTTTGTTGGGTACAGGCGCAAGATACAAGTTGACAAAAAGATTGAGTTTGAATCTTGAATATGCAGCACGCTTGAATTTGCCTGAAGAATTTGTTTCAACATATCAGAACCCACTTACTTTAGGATTAGATATTGAAACAGGCGGTCACGTATTTCAATTGGTATTCTCAAACAGCCAACCTATGAACGATGTAGCTGTTTTTACCAATGCTAATGGAAGATGGGATGGTAAAAAACAATTGTATTTTGGATTTAATATGTACAGAGTATTTTAATAAAAAATAATATGAAAAATTTAAAAATAGTTTTATTAGCAATTAGTGGTTTATTCCTTGTTTCATGTGAATCTTCAACCACACAAGACATTTCGGCAGATGTTGACAATCCAACTTACAATGCAAATGTTGCATCCGTTATGACTGCAAAATGTACAGGTTGTCATGCTGGAGGAAGTCAATATCCAAATTTAGAAACATTTACGGAAGTTAAGGACGCAGCGCAAAATGGTAATTTATTATGTAGATTAGATGCGTCTTGTGGAAATATTATGCCTCAAGGTGGAGCATTGCCAACAGCAACAATCACTATGATAAACACATGGGCGACAAATAACTTTCCTGAAAATTAAATCATGAAAAAAATAATTATTGTTTCGATTGCATTGTTTTTAGTAAATGTAACATTTGCTCAAAGAGTGCTTACTCGTTCGGGAGAAATTAAATTTGATGCTTCAATGCCAAATTTTGTTGAGATTATTGGAAAAAGTAACACTGTTTCTGCTATTCTTGATGAAGCAACAGGAAATTTTGCAACGAGTGCCATCATAAAATCATTCCGATTTAAATCACCTTTAATGGAAGAGCATTTCAATGAAAATTATTTGGAATCGTCTAAATTTCCAAATTCAACTTTCAAAGGTAAAATTGCAGGTTTTGATGCTAAAAAATTATCAGCTTTAAAAACAGCGTATGATATTGAAGGGGACATTACTTTACATGGAGTTACCAAGAAAATCAAAACTAAAATTTATCTTTCTTTAGATGGTAATAAAATTTCAGCTTCTAGTAATTTTTCTGTACACGCTCAAGATTACAATATTGAAATTCCAAATTTGGTAAAGAATAACTTTGCTGAACAAATTAAAGTTAGATTTGATTTTAATTTAGATAAAAAGTAGAGAAAGAGATAATAAACTTATAGATAAAAGACAAAAAAAGTGGAAATATTAATTTCCACTTTTTTTATATCAACACCTTAAAGTATTTTTAATAATTTATCAATTCTAATAAAGCGGTTTCAAATCTTGCTTTTGGCAAATACTGATCTTCTAATGCTTTGGTGAATGGAATTGGTGTTTCTAAACTCGCCACTCGTTTAACTGGGGCATCTAAAAACTCAAAACAATTTTCCATAATTAAAGAAGAAATATCACTTGCAATTCCACCAAATAATGAATCTTCTTGATATATAATTGCTCTTCCTGTTTTCTTAATTGAAGTAAAAATAGCTTCTGTATCTAACGGTTGTAAAGTTCTTAAATCCAAAACATCAGCAGAAATACTAGGATTTTTATCCAACGTTTCTAACGCCCAATGAACGGCAGCTCCAAAAGAGATAATTGTAACTTGGGTTCCTTCTCTCAATAAAGCAGCTTTTCCTAACGGTAAAGTATAATAGTCTTTTGGCACTTCTTGATGAATACTGCGATACAATTGTTTGTGCTCGAAGAACATAACCGGATTTGGATCGTTTATAGAAGCATTCAATAAACCTTTGGCATCATAAGGAAATGCTGGGTAAACTACTTTTAAACCTGGTGTTTTTGTAAACCAAGCCTCATTTGTTTGAGAGTGAAATGGTCCCGCTTGTGTTCCTCCACCGCAAGGCATCCGAATCACAACATCTGCTTTTTCTGACCATCTGTAATGTGATTTTGCTAACAAATTTACAATTGGATTGAATCCCGTAGAAACAAAATCGGCGAATTGCATTTCTACAATTGCTTTATATCCATTTATCGACAATCCCATTCCTGCAGAAACTACGGCGCTTTCGCAAATTGGGGTATTGATAACACGTTCTTTTCCGAATAATTCTACAAAACCATCCGTTATTTTGAATGCACCACCATATTCTGCAATATCTTGACCCATTATTACTAAATTTGTGTGGCGTTCCATTGATTGCCGTAAACTGCTTGAAATAGCATCGATAAAACGAATATCTTCAGTTTCATTTGAAGGCGCAACTTCTTCTAATTCATATGATTGATAAACATCAATTAATTCATCATTGTAATTGGCTTCTATTTCAGGTTCTGCATTAGCAAGCACCAAACTCTCCTCAATGTTAGTGGTGATTTCGGTATTTAATTGCGCATCGTAATCGGCAGTTAAAATTCCATTTTCAGATAAAAATTTCCTGTAATTATCAACTGGATCTTTAATTGACCACATATCCATCAATTCTTGTGGAACATATTTTGTACCACTCGCCTCTTCGTGCCCACGCATTCTGAACGTTTTAAATTCTAATAAAATGGGTCTTGGATTATCAATCATTGACGCTTTTAGCTCCGAAATTAAATTAAAAACTTCCAAAATATTATTTCCATCAACAATATGACTTTCCATTCCGTAACCAATTCCTTTATCGGCTAAATTCTCGCATCGGTATTGTTCATTTGTTGGTGTTGAAAGTCCATATCCATTGTTTTCAACGATAAATAATACTGGTAATTCCCAAACAGATGCAATGTTCAAAGCTTCGTGAAAATCACCTTCAGATGTGGCTCCTTCTCCAGTAAAAACAGCTGTAATTTTCCCATTTTTCTTTAATTTATTGGCTAAAGCAATTCCATCTGCAACGCCTAATTGTGGTCCCAAATGAGAAATCATTCCAATAATATGGTATTCTTGTGTTCCAAAGTGAAAACTTCTGTCACGCCCTTTTGTAAATCCATTTGCTTTTCCTTGCCATTGTGAAAACAAACGGTACAACGGAATGTCTCTTCCAGTGAAAACACCCAAGTTTCGGTGCATCGGTAAAATGTATTCATCTGTATCTAAAACAGCAGTAATACCAACAGAAATAGCTTCTTGACCAATTCCAGAAAACCATTTTGATACTTTTCCTTGGCGAATTAGTTTCAGCATTTTCTCCTCAATAAGTCTTGGTTTGAGGATTCTTTTATATAAATCTAATAAAGTAGCATCGGACAAATTCTTTCTATCGAAATTCATTTTTGTAGTTTTTAAGCGTCTTCAAAAGTATAAAAAAATAACAGAATAGCCTCGAATTGTTATATTTTTTTAAATAGTTTATTGTTTTAAAATTTACATCAATAAAAAATCTTTATATTTGTGTTTGCAAGGCTTAAAGCCGCAAACGCTAAAAATTTATACTATGCAAAACATTCCTAGTGTTGACTTGCGTGATTTCCTTTCGGGCGAACCGGAACGTAAACAAAAATTTGTAAATGAAATCGGAAAAGCATTTGAAGATATTGGCTTCGTTGCTTTAAAAGGTCATTTTTTAGATGATCAATTGGTTGGTGAATTGTATGGCGAGATTAGAAATTTTTTCGCTTTGCCATTAGAAACAAAATACAGCTACGAAAATCCTGCAATTGGAGGACAACGCGGTTATGTTTCTTTTGGAAAAGAACATGCTAAAGGCAGAAAAGTAGGCGATTTGAAAGAGTTTTGGCATTTTGGTCAATACGTTGAATCAGATTCTAAATATGCCGCAGAATACCCTGATAATGTAGAAGTTAATGAGTTGCCACGATTTAATATTGTTGGTAAAGAAGCCTATCAAATGCTTGAAAAAACAGGAATTTCTGTATTGCGAGCTTTGGCATTACATCTTGGTTTAGACGAGTTTTATTTTGACCAATATGGTTACAATGGAAATTCTATTTTAAGACCAATTCACTATCCACCAATTACTTCAGAACCCGAAAATGCCATTCGTGCAGCAGCTCACGGAGACATCAATTTAATTACGCTATTAATGGGTGCTCAAGGCAAAGGATTGCAAGTTCAACGACACGATGGTCAGTGGATTGATGCCATGGCGCAGCCTGATGAATTGGTTATAAATGTGGGAGATATGTTGTCGAGACATACCAATAACAAATTGAAATCAACCATTCATCAAGTGGTAAATCCACCAAGAGAACTGTGGGGAACTTCAAGATATTCAATTCCGTTTTTTATGCATCCTGTTAGCGATATGCGATTGGATTGCTTAGAAAGCTGCATTGATGATGAAAATCCTAAATTGTATGAAAATATTTCTGCAGGAGAATTCTTGCACGAAAGATTAGTTGACTTAGGTTTAATTACGCCTCAAAAAGGGAAATAAAACATTAGTCAATACTATAAAATTTCTTCCACAAAATAATAATTATAAAAATAAAGCCACTCGAAAGTGGCTTTATTTTATTAAAATTTCAATTGATATACTTTTTCTAAATCTTCATCGGAACTGAAATTCACATTTAAATCGGTTACGAAACCAGAATTCAAACCGTATGCCCATCCGTGCAATGATAAATCCTGACCGCTGTTCCAAGCCGCCTGAACAATTGAAGTTTTGGCTAAATCGAAAACTTGTTCTTTTACATTTAACTCGACAAAGGTGTTGAAACGTTCATTTTCATCTATAATTGAGTCCAAATAGTCTTGATGCAAACGGTAAACATCTTTAATATGACGAATCCAGTTGTCTATTATTCCAATAGAATCGTTTCCCATTGCTGCTTTTATCCCACCGCAACCATAATGTCCGCAAACAATTACATGTTTGACTTTCAACACGTTAACCGCATAATCCAAAACACTTAACATGTTCATATCGGAATGAATAACCATATTGGCAATGTTTCTGTGAACAAAAACCTCGCCTGGTTTTGCACCGATAATTTCATTTGCAGGAACACGACTGTCTGAACAACCAATCCACAAAAGTGGTGGCGTTTGTCCTTTAGCCAAATCTTTGAAATAGTTTGGGTCTTTTTCCAAAGCATTTTCAACCCAAATCTTGTTGTTGTCTAATATTTTTTTATAAAAATCACTCATTTTTTAGCTGTTTTATTAAAGTTATTTGACATTTGAATATCTTATTTATACAATTTTAATAAGATACAAATGTATGTAATTACGATGTTTAATACTTATATTTTGAAATTATTTAATAAAATCTTCGTTAATAATTTCTTTCTTTATTATTTTTCTTTTAGCAAAATCATAATGATGTTCAAAAGAGACATTATTAAGTGATTCAATATTGTTTTCTAAATTATACGCTTTTTTGAATCCTTTGAGTTTCACTTTTATTTTATTATCGATTGCTCTTGTAGTCTTGAATTCATGGATTAAATCCAAAATATCATGTGCAATATAAACCGTTTCTGACGCATCAATAATAACTTTTGAGTTTTCAGGAATATCGTTTAAGGTTGATTTAATTGCTGCTTTATTCAAAAATGAAACCTCTTGTGCTAAGTGAATATTGATAACATCGCCGTCAGCATATTCTTCTTTCTTGAAACTATAAGCTCTTTTGAGATTCCCTTTAAGCACGAAAATAATGCTAATAATTATACCTAAAGCAACACCTTTGAGCAAGTCTGTGAAAACAACCGCTAATAATGTGGCGATAAATGGAATAAACTGATACTTTCCTTTATGCCAAAAATGTAAAAAGGTTGCTGGTTTGGCCAATTTATAACCTACTAATAACAAAATTGCAGCTAATGTAGCCAATGGAATTTTATTTAGAATAGTTGGTATAGCTAATACACTAATTAAAAGTAAAAGTCCGTGAATTATAGCTGACATTTTTGATTTGGCACCTGCATTATTATTTGCCGATGTTCTTACAACTACTGATGTCATTGGTAATCCACCCAAAAGAGAACTAATTAAATTTCCTATTCCTTGTGCTTTCAATTCTACATTTGTATCTGTATAACGTTTTTGCTGATCCATCCTATCAGCTGCTTCGATACATAATAATGTTTCAATTGAGGCAACAATGGCGATTGTCAAACCAATCATCCAAACTTTCGGATTTGTTATTTCGGAGAAATTCGGGGTTACAATTATTCCTTTAAAATCCTCTATTGAAGTTGGAATTGGTAAAGAAACTAAATGTTCTTTGGCAATTTCTAATGTGCTGCCCGAAACTATAAAAATTTCATTTAGTATTACCCCAATAGCAACTGCTATTAATGCTCCTGGCACTAATTTTAATTTCTTTAAAAATGAAACTTTGTCCCAAGAAATTAATATTGCTAACGAAACTAAAGTAATAACAATTGAACCTAATTGAATGTAATTAAAAAGTCCTGAAATTGCAGAAAAAGTATTACTTCCATCAAATTGTAAAAAAGATTCGTCTCCCTCAAAATCCGAATCGTAACCAAAGGCATGAGGTAATTGTTTGAGAATAATTATAATTCCAATACCTGCCAACATCCCTTCAATAACATTTGTCGGAAAATAATTGGAGATGCTTCCTGCTTTAATAAAGCCTAAAAGCAATTGAATAATTCCTGCAATAAATACCGCTGTTAAAAAAATATCAAAAGCACCTAAGTCTGTAATTGCGGTTAAAATTATGGCAGTTAAACCAGCAGCTGGTCCAGAAACACTTAAATGAGATGTGCTTAAATAACCAACTACAATTCCACCAATTATTCCCGAAATAATACCTGAAAATAAGGGTGCACCCGATGCCATTGCAATCCCTAAACACAGTGGTAAAGCCACCAAAAAAACCACTAAACCTGATGCAAAGTCAGATTTAAGGTTGGCAAAAATATTGTTATTTTTTGTCATAATTCCAAAATAAAATTTAATACAAAGTAACCAACGTATAAAAAAATGTCGATAATTTAAAAATCCTGATGTATTAAACTAAATCTGGTGGAGGTATAAAAATGGAGGACGAGATGTTGTCATGTTTGGATAAATTCTCAGAAAGAACTATACTTGACATTTTAGGTAAATTAAAAAAGGCAAATGAAAAAGTGTCAAATTTGAATTCTAATTTAACATCTTTATGCATGTCTTCCAATTCTGCAGCACTGTAAAAAAAAGAAATATCAGAGTTTTTCTCAATCAGACTCACAATTGTTGGAGTTGAAAGAAAAATAAAAAAAATAAAAATAACTATTTTGACAGTAAATTTCATTGATGTAAAAATATATTTAAAAAAGAAATAAATCTATTTCTCAATCAAAATTTAAAATAAAATTAACAAAAAGGAACTGCTTCTGTTTGCATCACAATTGTTGATTACAAACTTTCTCCTAACCAAGCGTGCATCATCCAAATAGTTTTTTCTTGTTCTGAAATAAAATCACTCATCATAGAATTTGTACCTTCGTCTCCTATTTCATTTGATTTCAATAGAATAGTTCTTTCAATTTTCAATAATTGAGATAGAGAATCTACAATTAATTGAATTGCTTTTTCATCATTTGAAATGTTTTTTCCTACCAATAACTGATTATTTTCAATGTAGTCCTCAAAAGTATGAAATGGGGTTTTTCCGAGAGTTAATACTCTTTCGGCAATTAAATCAATTTTGAGTTGAGAATCATTGTATAACTCTTCAAATTTAATATGTAAATCAAAGAAGCGTTTACCACGAATATTCCAATGAATACCTCTTAAATTCTGGTAATAAACCTGAAAATTTGACAATAAAACATTTAAATCTTTTGCGATTATTTCAGATTCTTGAGCTGGTAATCCTAAGCTGTTCGTTTTCATACTATTTATTTTATGCAAATTTATTAATAAAATGAATCGCTATACTATAAATTAAATTGATTGTTTTTATATTTGCATCATAAATTACTATTATGACGATTACTCAATTGCAATATGTTTTAGCTGTTGCAGAACATAAAAATTTTACTCTTGCTGCCGAAAAATGTTTCGTTACACAACCTACATTAAGTATGCAAATTCAAAAAGTGGAAGAAGAACTAAAAATTCAGATTTTTGATAGAACGAAAAAACCAATTCAAATGACTGATATTGGACAAAAAATCGTTAATCAAGCCAAGAATATCGTCAACGAAGCC
>JBILPJ010000253.1:0-2513 GCA_044373975.1 Flavobacterium sp.
TAAAATTACGAAAAAGTTGTATCGCGATACTGAAAATGGTATGATTGGCGGGGTTCTTGCGGGGTTGGGACATTATTTTGGTGTTGATAAAGTTTGGCTAAGAATCATTCTTTTGATTCTTGTTTTTGCCGGGGGAACTGGAATTTTGGCGTATATCATTCTTTGGATTGCGATGCCAGAAGCGGTTACGACTTCAGAAAAACTTGAAATGCGAGGCGAACCTGTGACAATTTCGAATATCGAAAAAAAAGTTAGAGAAGAAATTGAGATGCTTTCGGAAAAATTCAAATCGACTGATTTTGATAAAATGAAACAGGGAATGCGAACAAATGGCGATAAGTTTAAGAATACTTTTGGGGAAATTATTCGTTCTATTTTGAATGTTTTTGCAAAGGTTATTGGGGCGCTAATGATTCTTGGAAGTTTGGCAATTCTTGTGGTTTTTTTAGTTGGTGTTTTAGCTTTTGGAACAACAAATTTTCCAAGTTTTCCTTTTCATTCTTTTGTAGAATTGGGTAATTTTACAGACTATCCAATTTGGTTTTTCGGATTGTTATTTTATGTAGCGGTAAGTATTCCGAGCTTTTTTGTGCTCTTATTAGGATTTAAAATTGTAGCACCAAACAGCAAATCTATTGGTTCGATTGCAAAATATGTATTGTTGGCACTTTGGATAATTGCGATTGCAATTTTGATTTCTATTGGTGTGAAACAAGCTTCTGAATATGCGTATAATGGACGGGTTTATGAAAAACAAAGCATTAATTTGAATCCGAAAGATACGCTTTTGATTAAATTCAAAAACAATGATTACTATGCGAAAGATGTTGCTGATTATACGGATTTTGAAATCACAAAAGATTCTTTGAACCAAGATGTGGTGTATTCAAATATGATTTCATTTGAAATTGAAAAAACAGATGAGAATTTGCCTTTCATAAAAATCAATAAAGAAGCACAAGGAAAGTCGTTTGAAGATGCAAAAAAGAGGGCTGAAAAAATAAAATACGGTTATAAAATTGTTGGCAACCAATTGATATTAGATAACTATTTGATAACTGAATTGAAAAATAAATACAGAGATCAGAAAATTGGAATTAAATTGTATTTACCAAAAGGGACATTATTTAAAATGAATTCTAGTATGAAAAATTATGATTATTCTGATAATTCATTTTTCAATTTGCATACAAGTTCAGACGAATATATTTACGTTGTTGGTGATTCTCAGGTAAAATGCTTGAATTGTCCATCAGATGAAAATGAATTTGATGATGTAGATTCTGAAGATCAAGATAGTATTGAAACAACGACCGTTTCAGTGAAAGTTGCAGGTAAAGAATTAATTAAAACAGTTACTAAAACACCTCGAAACTAAAATATACATTGTCAAAACCTCGAAAAAGGTCATAAATAATTATTTTATTGAGGTTGAGCATAAAAAAAACATCCAAACACCAATTTGGATGTTTTTTTTTCTATTTTTGATAAAATTTATAAGTCCAAAAATATGAAAAAGATTACTTTATTATTTGTCGCACTACTTTTTACAGGACTTTCTTTTGGGCAAAAAAGAGAAAAAGTTAAAGGTTCAAAAATTGTAACCATTGAAAAAAAGGAAATTGGTAATTTCGAAAATTTAGAAATTGAGGATAATTTCGAAATATTTCTTGTGAAAGGCGATGTTTGTTCATTAGAAATTGAAGCCGACAATAATCTACATAGCGAAATTAATATTAATTCAAATGGAAATACATTACGATTAACAACTTTAAAAGAAGTTACTGGATTTAAGAAATTCAATGTGAAAGTTACTTACACAAACGATTTTAAGTTGCTACTTGCAAAACACGAATCTAATATTACGGCTATTTCTGATATAGAATTGGATAATTTTACGATAAAATGCTCTGATTATTCCAAATTGTTTGTCAATGGAAAAGTAAAAACATTTACTTTGATGCAAAATGACAAATCAAAGACGGAATTGAATTTGAAAGCTGAAAACGCAACAATAGAATTGAGCAAAAATTCACATTTGAAAGCGTTGATTGCCGCTACACAATTAAAATTAGATTTATACCAAAAAGCAACTGCAGTTGTAGAAGGTGATGTTGCAGAATTAAAATTGAGATTGGATAATAATTCGGAATTTACAGGAATGAATTTGATTGCGAAAACGGCAGAACTTGTTGCTGAAGGAAATTCCACTACAAGCCTAAATGTAGTTACAAATGCTGTAATTGAAGCGTCTGGAAAATCAGAAATTCAGTTTTATGGTGATGCTAAAATTGAACTTAAAAAGTTTGCCGAGAATACAGTTATTATGAAAAAAGCGTTGAAGTAGTTTTTTAAAAAATAAGAATAAAAAAATCCAAACTAATTGTGAGGCCACTGAAAAAGTCCTTTTAGGACGTAATTAAAAATAAACAGGAGTAGAAAACGAAGTTTTTCTGCTCCTGTTTTCGTATATTTAGCTTGTAATTATAACTTTTTTTAGATGTTAGTACAGC
>JBILPJ010000252.1:0-2513 GCA_044373975.1 Flavobacterium sp.
CAAAAATAATACTGAAGAATACCGATTACAGCATCCGAGTTGGAAAATAAATACCGTTTTAGACACCAAAATTGATTGTGATTTTGAAGCAATGTACGGTAAAGCATTCTCTGTTTTAAATACTACAAAACCCGAAGCCGTTTTCATTGCCGAAGGTTCATCGGTAAAAATAGAATGGAAAAGAAACCGATTAAAATTTGATAAATGAAGGGTGTAAAAAAGCAAAATTTACCAAGCAAAATGTGTGTCGTTTGTCAAAAACCTTTCACTTGGCGCAAAAAATGGGAAAAGGTTTGGGAAGAGGTAAAATATTGTAGCGATAAATGTAGAATGAACAAATAAAATGAAAAAAACTCTAAGATTAATTCTAGGCGATCAATTGAACAGCAATCATTCTTGGTACGAAACTATTGATGAATCGGTGATTTATGTAATGATGGAAATTCGCACCGAAACTGATTATGCCAGTCATCATATTCAAAAAGTAGTTGGATTTTTTTCGGCAATGCGCTCTTTTTCTGAATCCTTGAAATCAGCAAAACACAACGTAATTTATATTGGTATAAATGATAAAAACAACGCGCAATCGTTCGATAAAAATATTGAAGCTCTAATTTCAGAAAATCAAATTACCCATTTCGAATATCAATTTCCAGATGAATACCGATTGGATAAAATCCTAAAAGACTGCTGCGGAAAACTTACAATCAAAAGTTCTGTCGTAGATTCGGAACATTTTTTCACCACCCGGAATGAACTTGGAGATTTTTTCGAAGGCAAAAAAACATTTTTGATGGAAAGCTTCTATCGAAATATGCGAAAAAAGCACGATGTTTTGATGGAAAATGACAAACCCTTAACTGGGAAATGGAATTATGATGATGACAATCGGAAGAAATTACCCAAAAATCATAAGCCAATTGCACCTTTGATTTTCAATAATAATGTTACTGAAATTATAGCAGAAATTCACAAAACCGATATTAAAACTATCGGTGCTATTGATGCTGAAAATTTTGTTTGGCCCATAAACCGAAAACAATCTTTAGAATTATTAGATTTTTTCGTTTCCGAATGCTTGTCCTTATTTGGCTCTTATCAAGATGCCATGACGCCAAACGAATGGTCGCTTTATCATTCTCGAATTTCGTTTTCGATGAATATAAAAATGATTTCACCACAAGAAGTTATTGAAAAAGCCATTGCCGAATGGCGAAAACGCCCTGAAGAAATCGAATACAATCAGTTAGAAGGTTTTGTTCGTCAAATAATTGGCTGGCGGGAATACATGCGAGGGATTTATTGGTTAAAAATGCCCGAATTCGCAACTATGAATTTCTTTAATAATCAAGAAAAATTACCCGATTGGTTTTGGACTGGAAATACAAAAATGAATTGTATGAAAGATGCTATCAATCAATCTTTGAATTATGCTTATGCCCATCATATTCAGCGATTAATGATAACTGGAAATTTTGCACTTTTGGCTGGAGTTCATCCTGACGAACTGGATGCTTGGTATTTAGGTATTTATATTGACGCTATCGAATGGGTCGAAATTACGAATACTCGCGGAATGAGTCAGTTTGCCGATGGTGGAATTGTGGGCACAAAACCGTATGTAAGTTCGGCTTCATACATTGATAAAATGAGTCATTATTGTGGTTCTTGTTTCTATAAAAAAGCAATGAAAACAGGCGATAAAGCGTGTCCGTTTAACAGTTTATATTGGAATTTTTATGATAAAAACGAAGATAAATTAGGCAAGAATCCAAGAATTGGAATGATGTACAATGTTTGGCGAAAAATGCAACCCGAACACAAAGCAGATTTGTTAGCACAAGCAGATTATTATTTAAAAAATATAAACAATTTATAATGAAAACGGCACTAGTTTGGTTTAAAACCGATTTACGATTATCTGATAATGAAACACTTGTTAAGGCAATTTCTCAAAGTCAACAACTAATTCCTGTCTATTGTTTTGACGATTCTCATTTTGAAACTACCAAATATGGTTTCAAGAAAACGGGAAATTTTAGAGCTCAATTTCTATTGGAATCGTTACAAGATTTAGATGCTAACTTGCGAAAAATTGGTTCAGGATTGCTAATTGTAAAGGGAAAACCAGAAGTTGAAATTCCTAAAATTGTACAAAAATACAATGCAACAAAAGTTTTTGCGAAAAGAGAAGTTGCTTTTGAAGAAAAAAAAACTGAAAAACTCGTTCAAGACGAATTGTTTAAATTGCGTTGTGAACTAGAAACTTTCAGCACAAGTACTTTATATTGTGCCGAAGATTTACCGTTTTCGATAAAAGACATTCCTGATGTTTTTACTAATTTCAGAAAAAAAACAGAACAAGAAGCAACGGTTAAAAAAGCATTGGCTAAACCAACAGTAATAAATTCGCCAGAAATCCCAACACTGATTTTGCCAAGTTTGCAAGAACTAAATTTAGAATTTACGGCAATCGATTCTCGTGCAGCAATCCAATTTAAAGGAGGCGAAAA
>JBILPJ010000254.1:0-2501 GCA_044373975.1 Flavobacterium sp.
TAATATACTTATTTAAGATCTTATATTAATACAATTAAATATAAATTCAATCCTGTAAATTTAATTATAGTATTTCATAAAACTCAATTATATAAATAGATGCTCCAAGTGAGGAATTTAAGTGAGGAAATGATAGATTTTTTAGTTATAGATTTTCAAAACCCCATATTTTAAAGGGGTTTGTGCCCGTAAAAAATATTCAAGATATTTTCATAACCCTGAGGTCACGGGTTCAACTCCCGTCCTCGCTACGAAAACAAACCCCTAATATACAGCATGTTAGGGGTTTTTTTATAGGTTTTAATGAAAAAAATCAAGAACTCATTTTATTCAAGTGAGGAATTCAAGTGAGGAAGAGTGATGAAAAAAGTTAGAAAAAATTAATAATTTAGAAGCAAAATAAGACCAAAATTAGGAAGTTGAATCGATTTAACTTATTCCAAAACTTTACTATATCGATTTTCTAACAATTCTAAATAATTTGTTTTCATCTTTTCTGACAAAAATGATTTACCAATCCAATTGATTGCTTGATGTTTGTTCTTTAAAAATCTTTTGAAAACACCTTTAATTTGCTTTTCATTTAATTCTAATCGAGTTCCAAATTTTACAAAATCTTCTAATTTTAGTTTGTTTTTTTTAGATTCAAGTGTTAATGCTAATTCTTCTTTATCATCAGGATTTACTATTGCAACATTTAATAAGTCATAAGCTGGCGCCAATATCCAGCCCGATGGTTTAGAAATCATTGAAAAGTTTTTTAGATGCATATCATTATTACCCGTCAAGTAACAGAATAAGGTTAATTCAAATAGAAACAATTTATCCAAAATCGGATTTTCGGAATAGCTTTGAAGTGCTTTCCCTACTTTTTCCATTGAACTTTTATACTTATCAAATGCTTCTGTAATTTGAAACATATCGATCATATGGATTTTAGTTCTATCAACTGCTCTATCGATACGCTTTGTGATATATGAAAGTTCTCCTGATGCTAAACGAACTAAACTACTTGGTACTACTTTAATTCCAAAAGATTCTGCAATTCTCATTGTTAAATGTTCATTCTCTGGCATCTCAACAAAATCACTATTGGGTTGTTTAAAAATATAATTTCCCCCTAATGCTCCAACAATAGTTAATCTTTCAACGTTTTTCTCAAATTTATCTTTTACAATAGACATAGATAGTTTTGGCTGAACACCGGGAACAGCAACACTTCTTTCCACAACATTCTTTGCCAAATCGGTCATTTGATTTAAAGCATAGGAAATTATTGGAGGATTTTTCGATCCAAAAAAATCAAGACTACATTTTTCATGAAAATCAGCACCATTTTCAATTACTTGGTAACAGTATAAACACTTATTCATCACTTTCGTTTTTAATTGGAACAACACTCACAGCACCAATACAATTTTGACAACAAGACAATAGCAATCCCATTCTATCATTGGGGTTGAGTTTCCAATTTTTCACTACTATATCCAACAACCAACCTTCGGGGATTAATCCATCAAAAAAAGGAAACAACCTTTTATCAATAAATTCTTTAGAAGTTACTGGCATTGTGAAAGTTATAAAATCTTTAGGATGATTTTTAATATAGGAATCCAGATACTTAAAAATATATTCACCATCATTAGTTTCTGTTAAAACTCCAGCCAAAATTGATTTATAAAAAATATTTGCTTGTCTCATTTCGTTTTATCTAAAATTTTCACAGGCACTAATTCATGACCAAACATTTTTAAAACCATATTTACTTTATCAAGGTTCATATTTGTTTTTCCTTGCTCTATCTTTCTAATCACAGTAAGAGCAACGCCTATTCGCTCTGCAAACTCTTCCTGTGTAAGATTTACTTCTTTTCTTCGTTCTTTTACAAAATCAGATAATGCTTTCATTATATGTAATTAGATATAAATTTAGGCAAATATACAAAATTATATGCAATTAGATATAATTTATTATGTTTATATTATTTTATATGCATAAACATATAATTTAAAAAAAAGATAAATTCATTCAAGTGAGGAAATTAAGTGAGGAAGGTTATAAATAAATCGAAAAATCCCTAAAAAATTAATTTTAGGGATTAATTAAAAAAAAACAGATAAATCTATCCGAAGATACGAACTTCCAATACAGCCTTTTCAATAGTTGAGATTACTTTCGGATCTAAGTAATATTCTTTAAGAAATTTCTCAATTGAATGAGAAGTGAGTATTCCTGTTTTAGTTCCATTAAATGGGATTTAAATTGTTTTTTTTGGCTAGAAAGTGGCTTTTTGAAACTATTTTATTTTGGGAATAAACAAAAAAAAAACGCCTTTTCATTTCTGAAAAGGCGTTTTAGAATTAGAATTATTGAGATATTGATTATTTCTTAATCACACGAAGAGTTTTCATGTTTTCTCCTTGTGTTACAATAACATTGTAAATACCTGATGGATAACTGTTACCAACTTCTTGATTGTTCATTTCAGTTGTGCTGAATTG
>JBILPJ010000095.1:0-8757 GCA_044373975.1 Flavobacterium sp.
TAGTATATCTTAATTTTGAGCTTTGTCTTTTGATGGAACATAATCCAATATCAATCGTTGATTTGGATTTAAATATTTTTTGGCAACATCTCTAATTTCTTGAGCTGTTATAGAGCGATACATTTCGATTTCTGTATTAATCAAATTTACATCACCATATAATAGGTAAAAAGAAGCTAAATTTTCGGCAATTCCTTCAACGTTAGAATTTCCATTTACATAATTATTATCATAAATGTTTTTCAGTTTTTGCATTTCCTTATCGGTTAACAATTCCGTTTGAAGTCTTACAATTTCTTCGTCAATTTCTTTTACAATTCCTTCAGAAGTATTTGTTCCTTGGGGCATTCCGTATAAAATGTACATTCCGTAATCTTCTTGGCTGTAACCAAAAGCTCCAATTTGCAATGCCATTTTCTTCTCGTCAACAATTTTTTTATACAATCTTGAGCTTTTTCCTTCACTTAAAACAGTAGAAATCATATCCAAAACTCTAGCATCACGCGTTTTCATTGATGGAGTTCTATAAGAAGCTACAATCATTGGTTTTTGAATATTTGGATCTTGGTATGATGCGTTTATAGTTGCTGTAATTGGATCTTCAACAAATTTTTCAACTGTAATAGCAGCACCTTTTGGAATTGCTCCAAAGTATTTCTGAATCCATTCTTTTGTTTTTGGAATGTCATTCAAATCACCAGCTACTACTAAAACTGCATTGTTTGGAACGTAGAATTTTTTATTAAATGCTTGAAATTCCTGTAATGTTGATGCGTCTAAATGTTCCATAGAGCCAATAGTTGCCCAACGATACGGATGTTTTACATACATATTTTTCTTAACCTCAGCAATCAAACTTCCGTAAGGTTGGTTGTCAACACGAAGACGTTTTTCTTCTTTTACAACTTCATTTTGTGTATCCACACCAATTTGGTTGATAATAGGATGCATCATTCGTTCCGATTCCATCCAAAGTCCTAATTCTAAATTATTAGAAGGAAATACTTCGTAATAATACGTTCTATCTTCAGAAGTGTTGGCGTTGTTTGTTCCGCCATTAGCAGTTACAATTTTGAACCATTCGCCACGTTTGATATTTTCCGTTCCTTCAAACAATAAATGTTCAAAAAAGTGTGCAAAACCAGTACGTTCTGGATTTTCGTTTTTGGAACCTACGTGATACATTACAGAAGTAATAATTACGGGTGCCGAGGCATCGTTGTGCAGAATTACGTGAAGACCATTGTCTAAAGTAAATTCTTCAAAAGCTACTTTTTGAGCCGAAGCAACTCCGCCAAGCATAAGCATTGTACCTAAAGCCATTAATGAATTTTTCATAAGGATTAATAATTTTGTTGATTTTATATCTGTTTATATTCAAAATATTGAATCAAATGTAACTTTTTTTTGAAGTAAATATTTATCAACATCGTTAATTTAACAGTTTTTAACGATTTTAAATTGAACATTGTTATAAATGGGATAATGATGGCGGTGTAAATTTCAATAAAAAAGTATTTTTTTAGATAAGGGTTTGCACAGTAAATATTAAATGGTATATTTGCAGACTTAAAAATTAATTAAACAATATTGTTATGTACGCAATCGTAGAGATAGCAGGGCATCAATTTAAAGTTAGCAAAGATCTAAAGGTTTATGTTAATCGTTTGGCAAGTGAAGAAGGATCGAAAATTACTTTCGACAAAGTTCTTTTGTTAGATGATAACGGTACAATCACTTTAGGCGCCCCAGCTATAGAAGGTGCTTCAGTAGAAGCCAAAGTGTTACAACACTTAAAAGGAGATAAAGTAATCATTTTCAAAAAGAAAAGAAGAAAAGGTTACAAAAAGAGAAACGGACACCGTCAGTATCTTACTCAAATTGTAATTGAAGGAATTTCGACATCAGCTCCTAAAAAAGCGGCTCCTAAAAAAGAAGCTGTTGAAGTAGTTGCCACTGAAGAAGTAGCAGTACCTAAAGTAAAAAAAGCTCCAAAGGCTAAAAAAGAAGACACAAAAGAATAATAACACTATAAAACTTATACGTCATGGCTCACAAGAAAGGTGTCGGTAGTTCGAAGAATGGTAGAGAATCAGAATCAAAACGTTTAGGCGTAAAGATTTTTGGTGGACAAGCTGCTATTGCTGGTAACATCATCGTAAGACAAAGAGGTTCTAAACACAATCCAGGTGAAAATGTTTACATGGGTAAAGATCACACGCTACATGCTAGAGTTGATGGTCTTGTTAAGTTCCAGAAAAAAGGTGAAAATAAATCATACGTTTCTATTCTTCCTTTCGAAGCATAGTAACGAGATTTTTCATAAAATAAGAAAACCCATTTCGAAAGAAATGGGTTTTTTTGGTTTCTATCCCCGGCCCTTTTCAAAAGAAAAGGTATTGAAAAGGATAATAGAAACTGAAATTTATTAGGGTGGTTCTTTTAGACATTTGTTGATTTGGTTATTGTGGTTTGTGGAAATCTGTTTAATCCTAAAAGGTTTCAATAACTTGTAAAACATTTTTGCGAAAAGTTTGCAAATTGAATACAAATTATGTACTTTTGATGAATGAATATTATTAGCCGAAATACAGTTATATATTATACCCAAAAATATCCGATTGCAAAAAATCAATTATTGACCTGGTACCACGAGGTTTCTAAAAGAGATTTTGACAATTTTAACGACCTTAAAAAAGTTTATGGAAATGCAAGTTTAGTAAACAATAAAAGGGTTGTTTTTAATATTAAAGGAAATGATTTTAGGTTGGTGGTTTCCTTTAACTTTAGACGCAAAGTCTGTTATACAATTTGGTTTGGAACGCATAAAGAATACGACAAACTAAATGTTGAAACAATTGAGTTTGATGAAAATTCATATTAAATAAAAATTACAAATGATGACTTGGAAAGTAATAAAAACAGAAGAAGAACATAAAATCGCTTGTTTACGAGCAATGGAAATTTTTCACGCAGTACCAGATTCGCCCGAAGATGATGAGTTGGGTGTTTTGATTGTTTTGATAAAAGATTTTGAAGACAAACATTATCCAATGCCGGAACTTGATGCCTTGGAAGTTATCAAAATTAAAATGAAAGAAATGGGGATGAAAAATAAAGATTTAGAACCCTTAATTGGCACAAAAGGACACGTTTCGGCTGTGTTGTCAGGAAAAAGAGAAATTACCTTGAAAATGGCTCAAAGGCTAAAAAACCATTTTAATATTCCTGCAGAAGTATTTTTGCATACTGCTTAAAATAGTTTTTTTTACTTACACACTTATAGTATAGTGCCTAGAAAAATTATTTCAGTTTTTCAGATATATTTAAATCCTTGTAAAAATTCCTTTGGCGAAACATTCATTGCTTTCAGAATTCTAATGAGCTTATTTAATTTGAAATTTCATACAACTTTTATTGATTCATTATTCTTAGATTTGGAAATTTATGAAATCTAAGAAGTCTAAAATCTAACAATCTAAGTTGTCTGTTTTGCGTGAGGGACTGAAGCGGAAATCCTTTGTGGAACGAAGTGGAACAAAGATTGTAGCGGAATGCCCGACCGAGTTTAGTGAAAATATTGTATTTACTCAAAACGTTCTAAACGAGGGCACGCCCAAAAGAAAAAAACCCTCACATTCAAACTGAATTTATTTCAGTTTCCTGCAAGGGTAATTTATATATTACTAGTAGTTAGTTACTGTCAACCAGCAACCATTAACCGTCAACCAATTAGTATCTGTAATACTCTGGTTTGAATGGTCCTTCAACGGGAACACCAATATAATCAGCTTGATCCACACGTAAAGTTTCCAATTCAACACCTAATTTAGCTAAGTGCAACATTGCTACTTTTTCGTCCAAATGTTTTGGTAACATATACACTTCATTGTTGTATGCCGTGCTGTTTTTCCATAATTCAATTTGAGCTAAAGTTTGATTTGTAAAGGAGTTACTCATTACAAAACTTGGGTGACCTGTAGCACAACCAAGGTTTACCAAACGTCCTTCTGCCAAAATAAGAATGTCATTTCCAGCAATGGTATATTTGTCAACTTGTGGTTTGATTTCGATTTTTGATGCACCGTGGTTTTTGTTCAACCAGCCCATATCGATTTCGTTGTCAAAATGCCCAATGTTACAAACGATAGTTTTGTCTTTCATTTTCTCGAAATGAGAACCCAAAACAATATCTTTATTTCCAGTAGTAGTAATAATAATATCTGCAGTTGCAATAACTGTGTCTAATTTTTTCACTTCAAAACCGTCCATTGCCGCTTGAAGCGCACAAATTGGGTCAATTTCAGTAACTGTTACAATAGATCCAGCACCTCTAAAAGAAGCCGCCGTTCCTTTTCCAACATCACCATATCCACAAACGATTACTCTTTTTGCAGCAAGCATAACGTCAGTTGCACGACGAACCGCATCAACTGCCGATTCTTTACAACCGTATTTGTTGTCGAATTTCGATTTTGTAACCGAGTCATTCACGTTAATTGCTGGCATTGGCAACGTTCCCGCTTTTACTCTTTCGTATAATCTGTGAACTCCAGTAGTAGTTTCTTCAGACAATCCTTTGATTCCAGCAACCAATTCTGGGTAACGGTCAATAACCATATTCGTTAAATCTCCACCATCATCCAAAATCATATTTAATGGTTTTCTGTCTTCACCAAAGAACAATGTTTGCTCAATACACCAGTCAAAATCTGGCTCGTTCAACCCTTTCCAAGCATAAACTTGAATCCCCGCAGCAGCAATTGCAGCAGCAGCTTGATCTTGAGTAGAGAAAATATTACAAGAACTCCAAGTCACTTCCGCACCCAAAGCAATCAATGTTTCAATCAAAACCGCAGTCTGAATTGTCATGTGCAAACATCCTGCAATACGAGCACCAGCAAGTGGCTGTTCGTTTTTGTATTCCGCACGAAGCGCCATTAAACCTGGCATTTCAGCTTCCGCCAATTCAATTTCTTTTCTTCCCCAAGCCGCCAAGGAAATGTCTTTTACTTTGAAAGCCACATAAGGCATAGTTGATGTACTCATTATATCGTATATTTGATTTAAATTTTTGCAAATTTACGCATTAACTTTATGAATTAATAATTTTCATAAATATTTATGAAATGTTTATTTTGTAAAGGTTTGAATTTTAATCAACTAATCGAAAGAGTTTGATTTTTTTTTGGAGCTATTTCCTGCTGTACGCTTGTATCCACGTCATTGCTTCGTGCCGAGCAATGTCGTGGGATACCGCTGCCATCAGGGCTAGGGTTCAGTCATAATTTTGAAATTTATAATTCATAATTCATAATTCATCAAATGCCACTTTATAAAACCATAAATTTCTCCCGAAGAGTCGGGACCACAACCCAAATTCTCGTTTGGAAAATAACGGAATCCTTGCAGCAATTGTGCAATGAAGTTAGTTTAAATGCAACAAATACAGTTCGGTTCAACGGAATGAAATCGGAATTGCACCAGCGCGCTTTTTTGAGCATTCGTAAATTATTACAAGAAAAAGGCTACACCGATTTCGATTTGGAATACGACGAATTTGGAAAACCACATCTCAAAGACGGAAAACACATTTCCATTTCCCATTCTCACGAATTTTCAACAATCATAATTAGCGACCAAAAAGTAGGAATTGACATCGAATTACAAAGAGAAAAAATAATCAAAATCGCAGATAAATTCGTGGATTATGAATTTGAATTTTTGAACAAACAAAACCAAGAAGACTATATCAAGAAATTAACCGTGATTTGGGGAATCAAAGAATCAATTTTCAAAATCCGAAATGAAATTGGGATTAGTTTCAAAAATCACATTCAAGTAAAAGCATTTGAATTAAATCAAAAATCTGGAATTACAACTTTAACTTTCCAAAATAATGCACACGAATTTACGTTTCATTTTGAAGAAATAGAAGATTTCACTTTGGTTTATGCTTTTGAAAAATAAAAATATATAAACCGCAGATTTAATATTGCAAATTTTTAAAAATAATTTGCGAATTTGCGGTAATAAAAAAACTTTGCAAATTCATATAAATCCGTTCCATCTGTGTCCAAAAAAATGACAAACATTTACAATAACATCCTAAAATCAAAAGCCAATAACGAGAAATTACTCGCTATTCTTCTCGACCCCGAAAAAATCGATTGGAACAATTTGGATTTTTTAATTGAAAAAATAAACCAATCACCAGCCACTCATATTTTCATTGGCGGAAGCCTTGTAGAAAACAATATTCTCGACGAATTAATTATAAAGATAAAACAAAAATGCAATTTACCCATTGTACTTTTCCCTGGAAATCCATCTCAAATTTCTGATAAAGCCGATGCCATTTTGTTTCTTTCCCTAATTTCTGGAAGAAACCCCGATTTTCTGATTGAACTCCAAGTGAAAGCCGCTCCTATTTTAAAGAAAACCCAACTCGAAATTATTTCAACTGGATATATTTTGGTAGAAAGCGGTTCAGCAACTGCCGTAGAACGAGTAAGCAAAACAATTCCTTTGGATCGAAATAATCCCGAATTAGCATTGGCAACAGCCCAAGCAGGCGAAATGTTGGGCAACAAACTCATTTATCTCGAAGCGGGAAGTGGAGCAAAACAAGCCGTTCCGTTAGAAATGATACAATTAATTTCTAAAAACATTGAAATTCCATTGCTTGTTGGAGGCGGAATTACTAATTTGCAAGGAATTCAAAACGCTTATGATTCTGGTGCCGATTTAGTTGTAATTGGAACGGCATTTGAAAACGACATTAATTTTTTTACATCAAAAAAATGATAGAATATCTATTTCATCAATATAAGAATTATCCCATATTTGAAATTTATCTTGAAATTACTGCCGTGATTTTTGGGTTATTGAGTGTTTGGTATGCCAAAAAAGACAATATTTTAGTATTTCCAACAGGAATAGTCAGTACTTCGATTTATGTATATTTGCTCTGGAAATGGTCATTATTGGGCGATATGATGATCAACGGATACTATTTTATTATGAGTATTTATGGCTGGTATTTATGGACTCGCAAAAAAGAAGGCGAAGAAGAATATCCAATTGCGACAATTTCTAACAAAGAAAAATCGATTGCTTTTATAATATTTATAACAACAATTGCTTTTGTAGTTGGAGTGTATTTATTTTTTGGTAAATTTACAACGTGGTCTGCTTATGTTGACACTTTGGTTACAGGGATTTTCTTTGTAGGAATGTGGCTCATGGCGAAGCGTAAAATTGAAAATTGGATTTTGTGGATAATTGGTGACATAATTTCAATTCCGCTTTATTTTTTCAAAGGATATACATTTACAAGCATTCAATATATAATATTCACAGTTATTGCCTTTTACGGCTATTTAGAATGGAAGAAAACCTTAAACAACTCCAGATTACTGGAAACGACATAATTAAAATTGCAATTTACGGACCTGAAAGTACAGGAAAAACTACATTAGCAAAGCAATTAGCCAACCATTTCCACACGGTTTGGGCTCCTGAATTTGCGCGCAATTATTTGCAAGAAAAATGGAATACTAAGAAAGAAATTTGTGCTCCCGAAGATTTATTACCCATTGCAATTGGTCAAATGCAACTTGAAAATAGCGCCTTGCAAAATGCCAATAAATATCTTTTTGCTGACACGTGTCTGATGATTACAAAAGTTTTTTCCGAAATATATTATGGTTTTTGCGATGCAAAATTGGATAAAGCTGCCAGAAAACACAAGTACGATTTATTTTTTCTGACCGATGTTGATGTGCCTTGGGAACAAGACGATTTGCGAGACGCTCCAAACGAAAGAGTTGCAACATTCGAGAAATTCAAGCAAGCATTAATTGAAAATAACAAACCTTTTATCGTGCTTTCTGGAGATGCCGAAATACGTTTTCAAAAAGCAATTACTATAATTCAAGAACTCACAAAAGCTAAAGAATTAGGTTTTTCAGGACAAGATTATCTTCAGATTTTAGAAACAGAAATTCCATTAAATTCTATCGAGAAACAACTTACTATTTTCAAAAACGGAATTGCTAAAGCAAATTTAAATCGACCAGCAGTAATAAATGACGGAATTCTGAAATTGACTAAGGAAGAATTTCAAGAATATTCGAATTATTTTGATACTAAAAAAGACAAACTAAAACTAAAAAAGTTTGTTCCTGCATCTGGTGCAGCCAGCAGAATGTTCAAATTTTTAAATGAGTTTCTGAATGAATTCGATCTTGAAAATGAATCTATAAATGCGTATATCAATAGAAAAAAGGCAAATAATTTATTGATTTTTTTAGCAGGAATGGAGAAATTCCCGTTCTTTAAAACAATTGATAAAAAGCTCAAAGAAGTATATCTCGATTTTGATTCCTGGCATAAAGACCAAAAAAATTACCACTTCATAAAAATGATGTTGGATTTAGAACATTATGATTTTGCGAACAAACCAAAAGGGATTTTGCCATTTCACAATTACAAAAATTATATTGCGACTCCAATTCAAGAACACCTAATAGAAAGTGTTTTATATGCGAGTTCCAAAGGAAGTTCCAACTTACATTTTACGGTTTCAGAAATTCATAAAACCCAATTTGAAAAGACATTAAATAAAGTTAAAAGTAAAATTGAAAGTGAAAATAACGCAACAATCGTAATAAATTTTTCACATCAAAAAACAGCTACAGACACTATTGCCGTTGATTTAAATAACATTCCATTTAGATGCAGTAATGATAAATT
>JBILPJ010000096.1:0-8718 GCA_044373975.1 Flavobacterium sp.
CATTTGATTTTAGCTTTACATTTCAAGGTGTTCAAGGTGGAGATTTAATTAATGGAGACCCTAATTATGGCGAAACTAAATCTAGAAATACAAATTACAATTCAAACCGTTGGCTTAGCCCAGAAAACCCTGGTGACGGAAGAACTCCTTATGAAGAAATTGGTTTTAACTGGATGTTAACAGATTACGTAGTTGAAGACGCCTCTTATTTTGCGCTTAGAGAAGTTAATTTAGGCTACACACTACCAACCTCTTTGGCTAAAAAAATAGGTTTGAGTGCTTTACGTTTGTATTCTTCAGCTCAAAATGTATATTTCCATTCTGCTAGCGGGTATAGAGGAATTAACTCAGAGGGACGCTCTACTTCAGGACCTTATGGTTCTGCTTTAGTTGCAGGATATCAAAGAGGAGCATTTCCAATTGCCAAAACAATAGTTTTTGGAATCGATATTAATTTTTAATTTAAAAGTATTTACAATGAAAAACTCAATTAAATATTTAAGTATTGTATTATTAGCTGCAATGTCTAGTTGCTCTGATTATATTGAATTAAATTCTGAAGCAAATATTATTGCTGATAATTATTATACTAATTATTCAGAATTACAAGTAGGATTAACAGCGTGCTATAAAGGACTTCAAAATCCATTATTAGAGGAATGGTCATTAACAGAACTTAGAAGCGATAATACCGTAATGGATGGTGGTACCAGTACATCAACTCCAAATCATGATTTAGCCTTTTTAGATCAGTTTTATCCTCCTACGACGCACCAAGGACTTTATAAATATTGGTTAAATACCTATAATAATATAAGAAATACAAATACAATATTGAATGCTGCTGGTGCAAACTATAATGCAACAACTGGAGTTATAGACTATCAACCAGTGACAATTGATGTTACGGCTGCTCAATGCAAGAGCATTGCTGCTGAAGCTTCTTTTATTAGAGCGCATCACTATTTTAATTTAGTTCGTTTGTACGGTGGTGTATTTTTAATTGACGAACCAATTACCGCTGAACAAGCCAAAACAATTAATCGTTCTACTGTTGCAGACATTTATAAATTAATTGAAGCCGATTTATTAAATGCTACTACAAATGGGAATATAGCCTCATTTACTGCAAATTCAACTAGTCTTGGACACGCTAATGCATGGGCAGCTAAAGCACTATTGGCGAAAGTGTATCTAACATTAAATAGAAAAGCGGAAGCTGCAACATTGCTTAATAGTATTATTAGTTCAGGAGGATATAGTTTGCAACCAACTTATGAAAGCGTTTTCTCTGTGAATAATGAAATGAATTCCGAAATTCTATTTGCTATTCGATTTAAAGGCGGTGGATTAGGAATGGGAAATCAATTGTCTAATTTGTTTGCCCCAACTAATAGTGGAAATGCTATAATTAATGGAGATGGAAAAGGATATAATACTCCTATATTAGAAATTACTAAATCTAGTTCTTCTTATACCAATTTTATAGACCCTTCGGCGGCAAGAAAGGCGGTTAATATTGGTTTGTATGGAAGTAATAATTACTATGTAAAAAAATATATTTCACCAACCGTTTTAGCAAATGACTCCGAAAATGATTGGCCAGTTATTCGATATGCAGATGTATTATTAATGAAAGCAGAAGCTGACGGCAATAGTCCTGCAAGTATGGCAATTATAAATCAAATTCGAACCAGAGCAGGAATTACAACTCCTTTGGCAACAACAGCAACTCTAACTGTATTTGAAAAAGCATTAGCAAGTGAAAGAAGATGGGAGTTTGCATTTGAAAATCAACGTTGGTTTGACATCCTTAGGTTTTCAACAACTATGTCTTCTTTATCTGCAACAACAGATCCTTTCCCTGGATTAAAATTACAAGGTGCAGAATATATTATGAAAAAACATTTTGCAAATATGTATTCTAAAATATATAGTAGCTTTAATGTTTTACCAGTCACGATAACCGAACTTCAATCAAATGCTAACGTGGATCGTTTCTTATTGCCAATTCCTCAATATGAGATTGATACGAATTCGTTTTTAACGATTCTTCAAAATCCAGGTTACAATTAATTTATTGAGAACAGTGATTATTAAAATTATAGTCACTGTTTTTTTTTATTGCTAATTTATTATTTGTCTTAAATTAGCATTTTAAATTCCTAAAATAATAACATAACAAATATACAATGTCTGCATCTTACGAAACAAGATACGCTTCAAGTCCGCAAGCCGTAAAAGAATACAATACAGCACAATTAAGAGCCGAATTTCTAATTGACAATTTAATGGAAGTAGGGAAAGTGAATCTTACTTATTCTCATTACGACAGGTATATTGCAGGTTCCGCTGTGCCGTTAGAATCCTTAACTCTAGAAACCATTGACCCTTTAAAATCTAGTTATTTTCTTGAAAGAAGAGAATTAGGCATCATTAATGTTGGCGGAAGTGGTTCTGTTATTGCCGACGGAGTTGTTTATGAATTGGGTTTTAAAGATGCATTATATATTGGAAGTGGCACAAAAGAAGTAGTTTTCAAAAGTGATGAAATTTCAAATCCAGCGAAATTTTATTTGAATTCGGCTCCTGCACACAAAAATTATCCAAATAAAAAAGTGGGACTTGCTGAGGCAAATAAACTACAATTGGGTTCAATGGAAACTGCAAATCATCGCACTGTAAATCAAATGATTATTGGCGGAATTGTAACTACGTGCCAATTGCAAATGGGAATGACGGAATTGAAAACTGGAAGTGTTTGGAACACAATGCCAGCGCATGTTCACGACAGAAGAATGGAAGTGTATTTCTATTTAGACATTCCAGAAAACCAAGCAGTTTGTCATTTTATGGGGCAACCGCAAGAAACGCGACACATTTGGATGAACAATCACCAAGCGGTAATTTCACCACCATGGTCAATTCATTCTGGCGCAGGAACTTCAAATTATACTTTTATTTGGGGAATGGCAGGGGAAAACCTTGATTACGGAGATATGGATGTTTGCAAAATAACAGATTTAAAATAATATGGGAAGTTCATTATTTAATATAAAAGGAAAAATTGCACTTGTAACGGGAAGTACACATGGACTTGGAATGGCAATGGCGAAAGGTTTAGGACATGCGGGTGCAACAATTATAATAAACGGAAATTCATCGCAACCAAAAATTGACGAAGCTGTTTTGGAATTTAAAAAAGAAGGCATAATAGCTTTTGGATATAAATTTAATGTTGCCAATGAAAGTGAAGTTATTGCAGCTATTAGCAAAATTGAAACCGAAGTAGGTCCAATCGATATTTTAATTAATAATGCGGGAATTATCAAACGTATTCCTTTAATTGAAATGGAAGTTTCCGATTTTAAAGAAGTGGTAGATATTGATTTAGTGAGTCCTTTTATCGTTTCAAAACACGTTGCAAAAGGAATGATTACTAGACAACAAGGAAAAATAATCAACATTTGTTCCATGATGAGTGAATTGGGTAGAAATGGAGTTGGGGCGTATGCTGCTGCAAAAGGAGGACTGAAAATGCTTACTAAAAACATGGCGACAGAATGGGCAAAACACAATGTTCAAGTCAACGGAATTGGTCCAGGCTATTTTGCTACCACACAAACGGAGCCTATTCGAGTAGATGGACATCCATTTAACGAGTTTATTATCAATAGAACTCCTGCGGCAAAATGGGGAAATCCTGATGATTTATCGGGTGCAGCTATATTTCTTTCTTCTAAAGCGAGTGATTTCGTAAACGGACACATTCTTTATGTTGATGGCGGAATATTAGCAACAATTGGAAAACCTTCAAATGAAAATTAATATAAAAATCTCTATTGGAATACTAGTTTTGATGCTTTCGAGTACCTTATTTTCGTATGCTCAAAAGTCAAAAATTATCACTATTTCTAATCCATTGAAGATAGACAGAGAATTTGAAACTATAGAATTATCTAAACGTACTTTGGGTTTAAAATCTTCAGATGTATTAGAAAAATACGGAATTAGAGAGGTTGGAACTGCAACTTTTTTTATTTCACAATGTGTGGATGATAATGGTGATGGAGTTTCAGACGTGCTTTTATTTCAACCTAAAATCAAAGCTTCAGCATCAAAAAAATACGAGCTTGTATTAAATAATGATGCTAAAACCAAAGAAGCAATTGCCTATTGTTATTCCCGATTTGTTCCTGAAAGAACAGACGATTACGCTTGGGAAAATAATAAAGTTGCCTTTAGAACGTATGGTCCTGTTGCTCAAAAAATGGCGGAAGATAAAGTAAAAGGCGGAACATTAACCAGCGGAATTGATGCTTGGTTGAAAAGAGTAGAATATCCAATTTTGAACAAATGGTATGAAAAATATACGACTGGAACCGGAACTTATCACAAAGATACTGGCGAAGGTTTAGATAACTTTCACGTGGGTGATAGTCGTGGAATTGGTGGAGTAGCGATTAAAATTGATACAACTTATTATTATTCTAAAAATTTTATTTCTTGGAAAACAATCACAACTGGACCTCTTAGAACTAGTTTTGTTTTAACCTATGCCGATTGGGATGCCGCTGGAAATAAAATCACAGAAGTAAAAAAAATCAGCTTGGATTATGGTAGTTTTCTTTCCAAATTCGAAATTGCGGTTTCGGGAACTAATTCTATTTCTACTGGAATTACACTGCATAACAACGATGGTAAAACAGAAGCAAATCTGAATGAAGGCTGGATTGATTATTGGCAACCAATAGACGATTCTGAGTTGGGTACAGGAATTGTATTTCCTAAAAATACTGCAATCAGTTTTGAAAAATACGTAGTTTCAAAAAAAGATTTATGTAATTTATACGTTAACCTAAAAGTAAAAGAGAGCAAAGTTGTCTATTACACTGGGTTCGGTTGGAAAAAGCAAGGGGAGTTTACAACTAAAGAAACTTGGGAAAAGTATTTGGGTCAATATGCTACAAAAATCAATAATCCACTTATTGTTAAGATAAAATAAAGTCAAATTCAAGAGAATTAGTTCAAAACAAATTCCACAAATTTTCACTTTTAATCTTGTGAAAATTTGTGGGATTTTTATTTATTTATTCCCAATCATCTGTTCTAAAAGAGGAAGCAGGAAGCATATTATTATCATATAATGTACCTTCAAACCAATTGTACCAACCATAACGAACGGCAACAGGAACTTTAACATTCAAGCTGGAAACTTTTACTTGTTTGTGACTGATAATTTCAGCTTTTGCAGGATAAAAAACTTTGTCTTCACCCGCTATTTCAAAACAACTTACTTCAGTTTCAGGTGAAAATATCCCCGTTTCTGCAGCGTCAAAACTCAAAAACAAAGCACCTTCTTTCTCGGTCATTGATTTGAAAACAGGCCCAGTACAATCAACATCTTTCATTCCGTAGGTTTTGTTCAAAGCAATAAATAATAAACGTTCAGCGACTTCTTTTTTTCTTGGTGGATGAATTGTTTCGGTTGAACCAATATCAGAAAGCACAGCCATACCAGAATTTGGAATTGCATCCAATGCTTTCAATTGTGCTTCTCTTTGGTGTTGAGAATTGCTTTTATCAACATATTTATTTGGTGCAATCTGAACATAATAGAACGGGAAATCTCCAATATTCCATTGCTTACGCCAATCTTTTACCATTTCAGGAAGCAATTTTTGATATAGTTTTGGTTCATCACGATTCGTTTCCCCTTGATACCAAAGTGCTCCTTTAATTGTGTAAGAAGTAATAGGATTTATCATTGCATTAAAGATTGCTGAGGGAATTCTTTTGTACTTTTCGGTGGTGTCTTTTTTAACTTTATTGACATCTAAAAAAGGTGCTACTGCTTCTTTACTCATCCAAGGTTGAATGCGTGTTCCTCCCCAAGAAGTCATTATCAAACCAACGGGAACGTCTAAAATTTCTTGTAATTGTTTTCCGTAAAAATAAGCAACAGCACTAAAATCTTTAACTGTTTCTGGTGATGCTGAATTCCATTTTTTAAATTTACTTACAGAATCTAGTGGCGTTGGCGAACCATTTTCGGATATTGAAAACAATCTTAAATTATCATTTTTTGAAGTTGCAACAGATAAATTTCCATCAAAAGTAGGTTGTCCCGTATATCCTTTTAATGGCATTCGCATATTGGATTGCCCAGAACAAATCCAAACTTCTCCAAATAAAATATTCTCTAAATTGATATTTGAATCAATACTTTTCAATTGAATAGTTTGTGAATCCTTACTTAGAGTTGTTTTTATTGTAATTTCCCAACGACCACTCTCAGGAGTTGTTACTTTCAATGTTTCTAAAAACCAACTTGTTCTAATGATTATTTTTTCTCCAGGATTTGCCCAACCCCAAATTTTCACAGAAGTATTTCGTTGCAGCACCATATTTGACGAAATAATACTTGGTAGTTTTATTTTTGCAAAAGTTGCATTAAAACTAAATAGTAAGAAGATAGAAAGGTAGGTAAAAATTGAATTTTTCATGATTTTATTTTTTAATAATTTTAATGCTATGTGATTGTTGTTGATTATTGCTAAATCGAATAAAATACAAACCTGTTTTCAGAAAAGACAAATCAATTTGATTTAATAGATTGCATTTTTCAAATAACAATTTCCCTGATATATCAAACAATTGAAAGCTATCAAATTTATTTACTATTTCATTTGAAAGTTCTAATTTATCAATAATTGGATTGGGAAAAGTAGCGAATAATATATCATTTGAAATAGAATTTACATTTAAATCACTAACTTCTGCAATGCTAAAATCTGAAAATCGAACGGCTTCATCACGTAAATTTCCAACATCATTTAAGCTTCGATATATTCCCCATTTTGGACGAATAAACGTATTTTCAGGACGAATAGTTGCTATATTAGAATTACTGTATGATAGCAAAACAGTTCCGTCGCTTTGTTTTTTTAGTGTTATTGAATACGTTCCTGAACTTCCCACATTAATCGTTTCTTCGGCATCTATCCAATTTCCTTCAAATGGTAATAAGTCAACAATACTGACTTTATCAGTTCCAGAAGATGCATTGGCAACATAAATTAATTCTAATTTATTTGGTGTTCCTAATCGTGGTGTTAAAGTAAAAATCGGACTGCTATCATCGCCGTCAACTGCTTTTATTTGATGCAAATGAGTGAAATTTGCCGAAGGCTGAAAACCAATTGGTATTTTAAACTTCCATTTATAGATAATATTTTCTCCTAAAGTCCCTTTTAAATTATCTGGAGAAGCGGCATAAGTTTTAATTTCAACTCGTTGCCGATCTGTTAATGTTGGATCAACAGGTTCGTTATCCAATAAAGCATGCGAATAAAATTCGAAAACATATTTATTCAATTCGGTATCAAAAACTTCTGCAATGTGTCTTCCTGATGCCCAAGGATGATATAAATCTGGTGCTTCGATTGGATTTGCACCTGGAGCAAAAACACTCGTAATTAGTTCGTATGTATTTCCAGGTTCATTTGCATTTAAAATAACTTGCGAATAGGAAAATTTACTTGTTATTAATAACAAGCTAGTTAATAACAAAACTAATTTTCTACTATTTTTAAATGATTTTCTATACATAATTAAAATTCTTTTTCCCCAATTTCACTTGTAGGCAATTTGTTTTTATTGGTTAATTTATTCAAATTATAACTAAAATTCAATAATAATACATTGGTTTCATATTTGTAGTTTGTTGTAGTATAAAAATCCGTTCCAAAAGTGGTAATTCGTTGTTGGTTCGAATCCATATTCCCAAAATTAATATTTTGCCATTGCAATCCTATTGTTCCATTTCCATTCAAAATGGTTTTCTTTGCGTTTAAATTTGGAGATAAAAAACGGGAATCTTCTCCTTGAGCAGTTGGTTTTGCTGAAGTATAATTTACATTAGCAGTAATACTCGTAGTTTCGTCTAAATTGAAGGTGCTATTTGCATTTAATGAATAGACCCAATTAGAATTATCAACGTTTGATGTAGCTCCCAAAATATTTAATTTGCCTGTAATTTTATAATTATAGATATTTCCTCCCACAAATAGTGATAACCATTTCACAGGCTTCAAATTAGTTCCGAATTCTAATCCAAATAGTCTAGCTTTCTCCGCATTTGTGAAAACTCTATTCAAAATTGTATCTGCATAAACACTATTTACTCTTTGAATTGGGTTTTTAATATTCTGATAATACAAAGTTGAAAATAAACTTCCTTTTTTGAAAGTATGGTTTATTCCAAATTCAACTAAATCTACAAATTGAGGTAATAAATCTGGATCACCTTGTTCTAATGTTTCAGAATGTTCTCTTTCTGGTATTGGGTTTAATTCAAAATTATTGTTGCGTTGTACCCTTTTGCTATAACCAAATTTGGCATTCCAAGAAGTATTAAAAGTATATAATAAATTAGCAGACGGGAATAAATTACTTAAATTTAATACATGAGGATTGGTGTCTGTTGATAATATTACTTCTCTCGTAGAATATTCATATCGCAATCCTGCCGTATAATCCAATTTATTTTTCTTGCCACTGTATTGCGAATAAAAACCGTTACTGTGATTTACAGATTTTGCACTTCCTCGAAAGTTAGCTGCGTCAGGTTGAGCAGATATTGGAGTTACGAAGTAATCAAATTTTCCGTTTTGTTGATCAAATCGATATTGATAACCACTTTCTAATTTTCCTGAA
>JBILPJ010000097.1:0-8714 GCA_044373975.1 Flavobacterium sp.
GAAATGAACTCCAGCAAAATCGCGACTTGCAAGAACGGTATTGGTAATCATCTCGGCATCGCCAAAAACAACGTTGATAACTCCGTCTGGAACTCCCGCTTCTTTGAAAACATCGATGATAATTTTCGCAGAAAATACTTGACTGTCACTTGGTTTCCAAATCACAACATTTCCCATCATAGCTGCACTTGCAGGTAAATTTGCCGCAATTGCAGTAAAGTTAAACGGCGTAATTGCATATACAAATCCTTCTAAAGGTCGGTATTCTAATCTATTCCAAACAGAAGAATCTGATTTTGGTTGGTCGTTATAAATTTGCGTCATAAACTCCACATTATAACGAAGAAAGTCAATTAATTCGCAAGATGCATCTATTTCTGCTTGAAAAACATTTTTAGATTGTGCAATCATTGTTGCGGCATTAATTCTTGCTCGGTAAGGACCTGCGATTAATTCTGCGGCTTTTAAGAAAATTGCTGCTCGCTGTTCCCATGCCATATTTGCCCATGCATTTTTAGACTCTAATGCGTTGGCAATGGCTTTTTCTATATGTGATTTTTCTGCTAAATGATACGATCCAACGATATGTTTGTGATCGTGTGGTGCCGACATAGTTCTGGTGTTACCAGTTCTAATTTCTTCACTTCCGATATACAATGGAACATCAATTTTTGAATTCCACATTTCTTTGTAAGCTGCAAGAACTGCTGCTTTTTCAGGCGAATTTGGCGCATACGATTTTACTGGTTCGTTAACCGCTTTTGGTACATGGAAGAATCCTTTTAACATGGTGTTTTTATTTGAAAATTAGAAAATATTTTTTTTAATTTTATACAATTATAAAGTAAAAATAGGTAAATATAATTGAAGCTTAACACCCAAAAAAACACCTATTACTTTTATTAGTTTTCCATATACGCCTCAATCGGTGCGCAAGAGCAAACTAAATTTCTATCGCCATAGGCATCATCTGTTCTACGAACTGTAGGCCAAAATTTATTTTCTGAAATATAATCCAATGGAAAAGCTGCTTTTTCACGTGTATAAGGGAAATTCCAAACATCCGTTGTTAGCATTGCTAATGTATGAGGTGCATTTTTCAAAACGGTATCTTGATCTTCTAAAGTACTCGCTTCAATTTCTTTTCTGATAGCAATCATAGCATCACAAAAACGATCTAATTCTTCTAAATTTTCGCTTTCTGTTGGCTCAATCATTAAAGTTCCCGCTACTGGAAACGAAACTGTAGGCGCATGAAAACCGTAATCCATTAATCGTTTTGCAATATCGGTAACTTCCACACCTTTTTGTTTGAAAGGACGGCATTCCAAAATCATTTCGTGAGCGGCACGACCCATTTCACCAGAATACAAAGTGTCATAATGACCGTTCAAACGCTCTTTAATATAATTGGCATTTAGAATCGCATATTTTGTAGCATTTGTAACTCCTTCTGCACCTAACATCGAAATATATCCATAAGAAATCAAACACACCAAAGCAGATCCCCAAGGTGCTGCAGATATTGCTGTAATGGCGTTTTCTCCTCCAGTACATATTAATGGATTTGATGGTAAAAACGGAACTAATTGTGGTGCAACACAAATTGGCCCAACACCTGGACCTCCACCACCGTGAGGAATTGCGAAAGTTTTATGTAAATTCAAGTGGCAAACGTCTGCCCCAATCGTTGCTGGATTTGTCAATCCTACTTGCGCATTCATATTGGCACCGTCCATATAAACTTGACCGCCATTATCGTGAATTAATTGTGTAATTTCTCTAATAGCACTCTCAAAAACACCGTGAGTCGATGGATACGTTACCATTAAACAAGAAAGATTGTCCTTGTGAAGAAGTGCTTTTTCACGCAAATCGTCCACATCAATATTTCCGTTTTCTAAAGTTTTAGTAACAATCACTTTCATTCCTGCCATGGCTGCCGAAGCTGGATTTGTTCCGTGTGCCGATGATGGAATTAAAGCGATATTTCTGTGATGATCTCCACGAGATTGATGGTACGCACGAATAACCATAAGTCCTGCATATTCACCTTGAGCACCCGAATTAGGTTGCAAAGTCGTACCTGCAAAACCAGTAATCACATTTAATTGTTGTTCTAATTTGGTCAACATTTCCTTATATCCTTGCGCTTGGTCAACGGGTACAAAGGGGTGAATGTTATTCCATTGTGGATTGCTTAAAGGCAACATTTCTGCAGCTGCATTTAGTTTCATTGTGCAAGAACCTAAAGAAATCATCGAGTGATTCAATGCCAAATCTTTACGCTCCAACATTTTAATATAGCGCATCAAGGCAGTTTCAGAATGGTGTTTATTGAAAACATCATGCTTCAAAAAAGTAGAAGTTCTACTTAAATTCTCTGGAAAATGATTCGTTTCAGTCAATTCTTGAATTGTCGTTGCCTGAGTCCCATTTGCGGAAGCGAAAACACCAATAATTGTATTTAAATCGGCAATACTTGTGGTTTCATTCAAAGAAATCGAAACCGAATTGTCATCTATATAGTAAAAGTTAATTTCGTTTTCTAACGCAATTTTATTTACTTTTTTCGCATCTGCTTTTACAACAATAGTGTCAAAAAAGGCACTATTTTTTTGTTCAAAACCTAATTTTGTTAGTTCGTTTGCCAAAGTTGCTGCCGAAGCATGTACTTTGTTGGCAATATATTGTAAGCCTTTTGGGCCGTGGAAAACGCTGTACATTCCCGCCATTACTGACAATAATACTTGTGCGGTACAAATATTTGAAGTTGCTTTATCACGTTTTATATGTTGTTCTCGAGTTTGCAAAGCCATTCTCAAAGCACGATTTCCATTGGTGTCCACCGTTACTCCGATAATTCTTCCCGGCATACTTCGTTTGTATTCGTCTTTTGTAGCAAAATAAGCTGCGTGAGGACCTCCGTAACCTAGAGGAATTCCGAAACGTTGTGTGGTTCCTAAAACTACATCGGCTCCCATTTCTCCTGGCGGTGTTAATTTGACTAAGCTCAAAATATCCGCTGCAACAGCAACTTTTATATCGTTTTCTTTCGCTTTAGCAATAAATCCTGCGTAATCGTGAACTTGTCCAAATTTTCCCGGATATTGAAGAATTGCTCCGTAAAAGTCAGTTGAAAAATCGAAAGTTTCGTGATTCCCAATTACTAATTCTACACCAATTGGCTCAGAACGTGTTTGTAAAACGGATAAAGTTTGAGGTAAAATTTCTTCAGAAACAAAGAATTTACAAACATTGTTTTTCTTTTGGTCACGGGAACGAACATCAAACAATAACGCCATAGCTTCAGCCGCCGCAGTAGCTTCGTCTAATAATGAAGCATTTGCGATTTCCATTCCTGTTAATTCAATAACCATCGTTTGAAAATTCAAAATGGCTTCCAATCGACCTTGCGCAATTTCCGCTTGATACGGCGTGTAAGCAGTGTACCAACCCGGATTTTCAAAAATATTTCTTTGAATTACGGCAGGAACAATTGCTTGATTGTAACCCAAACCAATATAGGATTGAAACATTTTATTTTTATTTCCTAAAGCGGTAATATGATTTAGAAATTCATATTCTGTCATTGCAGGATCTAAATTTAAAGGAGATTTTAACCGAATATCATCTGGAATTGTTTCTAAAATCAATTGGTCAAGCGTTTCAGCTCCAATTGTTTTCAGCATGTGTTGAAGGTCGTTTTCTCTTGGCCCAATGTGTCTTAAAGCAAAAGCATCTGTTTTCATATCGTAATTAAAGTGTAGTTATTTTAGAAGTGCAAATTTATGCATTATTATCAGATTTTAAGTTGATTTAGCACTCAAATTCTAAGAATTTTTCAACTAAAAGCCTTTCTTATTAACAGTTTGATTAATTTTGTTTAATGAAATTTTTAAAACAATTATTAGATTTTTACATCAATTCGAGTATTCACGTTGCATTATCGTGTTTTGCGTTGGTTAAAATTACCTATCTAATGTTGAACATTACAACTGATAATTCTGTTGCTTGGTTTGCCTTTTTCGGAACGATTGTAGGATATAATTTCGTAAAATTTGATGCTTTGGCTCGTGCCAATAAAAACAAAATGCGAAGTCGATTGAAAGCCATCGCTATTTTTAGTTTTGTGTCATTATTTATGGTAATTTATTTTTTTTTCAAATTACATTATATGACCAAAATTGTTGCTTCACTTTTCTTAATACTAACAATTCTTTACACACTTCCTTTTTTTCCAAATACTAAAAATGCGAGAAATTGGGCAGGATTAAAAATTTATATTGTTGCCATTTGCTGGGTTGGTGTTACGGTTGTTCTGCCAATTCTAAATTCTGGTATTTCATTTCAAAACTATTTTTATATAATTGCATTGCAGCGGTTTTTCTTAATTTTTCCCTTAATTCTAATTTTTGAAATTATAGATTTAAAAACGGATGATCCGCATTTGAAAACCGTACCGCAGCAAATTGGGGTTAAGAATACTAAAGAACTTGGATTTGTTTTATTGATTATTTTTTGTGGATTAGGTTTATTCAATGGCAATATCAATGGCAATTTCCAAGTTTTAGATTTGCTATTGAATTTTGTAATTGCTATTGTAATTGCAATTTTTCTATATTTTTCAAATGAAAACTGTTCCAAATATTACACTTGGTTTTGGGTAGAAAGTGTACCGATTTTTTGGTGGTTACTAATGAGTTATTTAACTTAATAATAATAGGACATTTATACATTTTGTTGGATAATAAGTCGTACTATTACATCACAATTAAATTTCATTATTAACCAATCCAAATAAATAATTATGAGTGCTACTTTAAAGTTAAATCCTATTGCTGTTAACCCAATAAAAATCGGGAAAAAAATCCCAGCTGAAATAGTTAAGTCTCCAGTTTATAATCCTTCAAGACCAATTTCACCATTGTGTACGGCATTTTACATAAATGATGCTATTTATTTCAGAATTGTAGTTTTTATAGACAGTAGAAATAAAAATCAACCCACATTTAGCGTTGCCAGTAACAATATAGACTTTTATGTTGAATATGACATCACTGACAATGTTCCAGAAAGTTATTCTGCATGGTATATTGATGTTGAATATAAGTGTGATATTGTAGATACAGTTACAATATTCCTTTTAGATACAGACCCAGAAATATCAAGAGGTACAGTAATTCATGTTCCGCATCCGTAAATAGAATGTAAAATAAAGTGATTTTGTTTTAAACATATTTATGTCTTTTTTTAGACGATTTTCCCCGATATTTGTACTAAGCCCAAAAAGTTAAAAGCCAGAGAATGATGATTAAATTTAAATTATTTTTTATTTCAATAGTATTCATAGCTAATTTGCCTGTTTTTTCTCAAGAAAAAATCAGCAAAGATTTGGTAAGTATTGAAATTAATAAAAAAGCCAAAGAATTTAAAAAAGAAATCTATTTCAACAAGGCAAGTGTTTATTATTTAGAGGGGAAATGGGATTCTACCTTAGTTTATTCCATGAAACAATTGGCTTTAAAAAATAATAAAGAAGAAATTAAAGATTATTGTCATTATTTTAGAGCCTACAGTTTCTTAGAAAAAAAACTTTTGAATGAATCTAAAAATGAATTCAATACCATTTCAAATAAATTTCGCTTTCATTACAGAGTTAAAATGAATTTAGGTGGAATTTTATTAGAACAAAAGGAGTACCAAAAAGCAATAAAATGTTATCAAGAACTTGAAAAGTTACCTGAAAATGAAAGCTATGATTTTAAAAAAAGTATTCTTTACCAAAATTTAGGTTCTTGTTATTTACTTCTCAATCAATTTGATTTAGCAGAAAAATATCTATTTAAAAGTAGTAAATTACAGGAAAAGGAAAAAGATACTTTATTGATTATAAGTTCTTATTTGGGTATAGCCAATTTATATTATGCACAATATAAAGACAAGCAAGCCATTCCTTATTTTGAGAAAGCCTATCGATTGTCAAAAAAAACGAAAGACTTTGATATGAAAACAGCAACAGCCAAAAACATGTCTGTTGTTGAGGAGAACAGGAAAAATTTCCCTTTAGCTTTAGTATATAGGAAAGAATTCGAGTCTTGGAAAGATTCCTTAAACGATCAAAATAAGGTTTGGGCAATTGCAGATTTAGAAAAGAAATTTACTGTAAAACAAAAGGACAAAGAAATTAAAGTACTTGAAACCGAAAACAAGTTAAAAATTGCCGAAAGAAATGGCTTATTATATTCATCGGTTTTATTATTAGTTTTGTTTGGAACTGGTGTTTATTTTTATAGACAAAAAATAAAACACAATAAAATTGTACTTTCACAAAAAGAAGAATTAGACGAATTAAACGCAACAAAAGACAAACTATTTTCTATTGTTAGTCACGATTTACGTTCTTCGGTAAGTGCATTGAAGACAAGTAATACTAAATTAATTGATAATTTGGAGCGCAAGAATTTCATAGAATTAGATAAATTACTTAACAATAATAGTGAAATTGCGAATAGTACTTATAATTTATTAGACAATTTACTTAATTGGGCTTTATTGCAAACAAAACAAATTTATTTTAAAAAAGAATCGTTGAATTTGTTTTCGGTAATTAATCAAATAGAATACAATTATAAGCCTTTGATGCTTAATAAAAATATTTGTTTTGAAAATAAGATTCCTAAAAATGTTTTTGTTCTTGCAGACTTAGATTCATTAAAAATAATCATTAGAAATCTATTGGATAATGCAATTAAATTTTCTAAAGAAAACGGAAATATTTTGATTTATACTCGAACTCCTTCAGAAAATTTCTACAACTTAGTGATAGAAGATTCTGGATTGGGAATGGATGAAAACACAAAGCAAGAACTATTAAAAGCAACTATTTTGCTTTCTAAAAAGAAGAACAGTGAAGATGTAGGAACTGGATTAGGAATGCAATTATGTAAAATGATGATAAAGAAAAACGGTGGTGAATTAGACATTGAAAGCCATGAAAATATAGGGACTAAAATAATTATTATGATTCCAAAATCCGAGAAACATGGATAATATAAATGTACTTATTATAGAAGACCTTCCTTCAGAAAGTGATGCACTTGTAAAAGTACTTTCAGAAAATAATTATACGATTGTGGGAGTAGCAACATCCTTTAGCGATGCACTTGCAATTTTTTATAAAAACCCAGTTGATATAATAGTTATTGATGTTTTTTTAGATGGAAAACCCGATGGGATTCTTTTTGCAGAAACTATCAGTATAATTCCAAATGCGATAAAACCATTTGTGTTTCTGACAAGTTCTAAAGATCGTCAAATTTTTGAAAGAGCGAAGCTCACACATCCTTTTAGTTTCTTGCTAAAACCCTTTAATGAATTGGAAATTTTGTATGCTTTAGAAATGGCAGTAGAAAGTTTTTATGCACAGCCTGATGTTTTTTCTAGCGAGGATGAAAACACAGTAATAAGCAATGAATATCTTTATATTAAAAAGAATAATTCCTTAAAAAAAGTATTGATTTCTACTATTTTGTTCATTGAAGTTGAAGAAAGATATTGCAATATAATAACCGAAAGCGAGAAGTTTGTGATTTCAATTTCGTTAGGAAAAATTATTGAACTTTTGGACGTTAATAAATTTTGCAGAACCAATAGGAATTTCATCATAAACATAGAAAAAATAGAAGAAATTTTTATGTCTGATAATCTTGTTATTTTAAAAGGAAATCACAAAATCACATTAAGTGATAATTATAAAGACCTTATAAAAAGATTTACAATCTTAAAGTGATTTGAATGCTTTTTTAGTTTTCACTTTACAATGATTTTGGTTAATATCGAATAAAAAACCGAAGCTTTCACTTCGGTTTCAAATATCTAAATCAATCCAGCACGTTTTAATAGCGCATCAGGTTTTGGTTCTTGACCTCTAAAGCGTTTGTACAAAATCATTGGATGTTCGGTTCCGCCTTTTGAAAGTACGTTTTCCTTGAATTTTGTCGCCACTTCTTTATTGAAAATTCCCTTTTCTTGGAAATAAGCAAAAGCGTCTGCATCTAAAACTTCCGCCCATTTATAACTGTAATATCCAGAAGAATAGCCGCCTTGAAAAATATGCGAAAAAGCGGTACTCATTGCGTTTTCTTTGACTTCAGGATACAATTGCGTTGCCGAAAATTGTTCGGTTTCAAATGTTTTTATGTCTTTTATATTTGATGGATCTTGTCCGTGCCAACCCATATCTAACAATCCAAAACTCAATTGGCGCATCGTTGCCATTCCTTCTTGGAAGCTGGCACTTTCTTTGATTTTTTGAACTAATTCCATTGGAATCATTTCGTCAGTTTGATAATGATAGGCAAACAAAGCTAATGCTTCCGCCTCGTAACACCAGTTTTCCATTATTTGACTTGGCAATTCTACAAAATCCCAATATACGCTAGTTCCTGACAAACTCGGATACGTGGTATTTGCCAAAATTCCGTGCAAACCGTGTCCGAATTCATGAAATAAAGTGGTTACTTCGTTGAATGTCAATAAGGATGGTTTTGTTTCGGTTGGTTTTGTAAAATTACAAACGTTTGAAATGTGCGGTCTTTCGTTGATGCCGTCCTTTACATATTGCGATTTATAAGAAGTCATCCAAGCACCATTTCGTTTTCCTTTTCTTGGAAAAAAATCAACATAGAAAATGGCAACTAATTGATTGTCTT
>JBILPJ010000098.1:0-8700 GCA_044373975.1 Flavobacterium sp.
CATTCTATTATTTCCGTGAAAATTACTTCGTCGGAATCCCGTTATTGCTAGCATTTTTGTATTTTATATATTACAACGAAAAAGAAACATTGAACAAAATTTTAAAACGTAAGAATAATTAGGAGCTATTTCCAGCTATCCGCTATATCTGTTGTGGCGTCCCGAAGCTTCGGGACGCCACAACAGGATACCGCTGCTATCTGGGCTAAAAACGCTAAATACGCACAAAAACACGTGCGGACAGCTCGCGAGCTGTCCCTACCAAAAATAAAAATATGAAAATAAACATCATCAACAAATCACATCACGATTTGCCAAATTACGAAACCATTGCTTCGGCAGGAATGGATTTGCGTGCCAATTTAACCGAATCAATAACCTTAAATCCATTGGAAAGAACCATCGTAAAAACTGGACTTTTCATAGAATTACCAATTGGTTTTGAAGCGCAAGTACGCCCAAGAAGCGGATTGGCAGCCAAAAAAGGAATCACCGTTCTCAATTCACCAGGAACCGTTGACGCAGATTATCGAGGAGAAATTGGAGTAATTTTAGTAAATTTATCCAACGAAGTTTTCATTATCGAAAATGGAGAAAGAATCGCACAACTCATCATCGCAAAACACGAACGCGCAGAATGGATTGAAGTTCAAGAATTGTCGGAAACATCAAGAGGAGAAGGCGGTTTCGGAAGCACGGGAGTAAAGTAAAACATTCTATAATTTAAAAATTCAAAGATTGAAAGATTTCCTGTAATTATTAAATCTTTGAATTATTTAATCTTTTAATAAAAACAATATGAAAATAATAGTTCCAATGGCAGGTCGTGGTTCACGGCTGCGCCCACACACATTAACAGTTCCAAAACCGCTAATTCCAATTGCAGGAAAGCCAATCGTACACCGATTAGTTGAAGATATTGCAGGCGTTTTAAATCAAAAAATCGAAGAAGTAGCGTTTATCATTCACGAAAGTTTTGGAAAAAAAGTAGAAGATGAATTAATTGCAATTGCCCAAAAACTTGGAGCAAAAGGCACTATTTATTATCAAAATGAAGCTTTAGGAACTGGTCACGCAATTATGTGTGCCAAAGATTCTTTGAGCGGTCCTGCAGTTATAGCTTATGCGGATACTTTAATTCGTGCTGACTTTGAATTAGACGCAACTGCCGATAGTGTTATTTGGGTAAAACAAGTCGATCAACCTCAAGAATTTGGAGTAATTAGTCTTAATGAAGCCAATGAAATAATTGAATTAGTAGAAAAGCCTAAAGAATTTGTTTCTGATTTAGCGGTAATTGGAATATACTATTTCAAGGATGTTGCCGTTCTAAAAACAGAACTTCAAGCCGTTTTAGACAACAACATAATTCACGGTGGCGAATATCAAATCAACGACGGAATTAAACAAATGATGGCAAAAGGTATGAAATTTGTACCTGGAAAAGTTGATGAATGGATGGATTGTGGAAACAAAAATGTAACTGTTGAAACCAACTCAAGAATGTTAGGTTTCTTGCATAATGACGGTGAGCATTTGGTTGATTACGGTGTAAAATTAGAAAATTCAACAATTATTCCGCCTTGTTATATTGGCGAAGATGTGGTTTTAATAAACGCAACGGTGGGCCCAAATGTTTCTTTGGGAAATGGTTGTCACGTTATAAATAGTTCCATAAAAAATAGTTTGGTACAGAACCATTCTAAAATAAAAAATGCTACCTTAGACAATGCAATGATTGGAAGTCACGCTAGTTTTGACGGAAATTTCACAAGTATTAGTATTGGAGATTACTCGGTTTTAGAATAAATATAATAATGAAAAAGTCAGTATTTATAGTCCTTTTTTCGCTTTTGTTTTGCAATCCAACTTCTCTATTGGCACAAACTGAGCCAGAAGATGTTGCGTTGGCAAAAGACGATTTTCAAGATTCCTTCTTTGAATCTTTAAAACAAAAAGGAATAGAAAATTATGACAAAGCAATTGTTGAATTAGAAAAATGTCTGAAAATTCAACCGGAAAATGCTACTATTTATTTTGAATTAGGAAAAAATTATTTAGCCCAAAAAGAATATAAAAAAGCGTACGATTCATTTGAAAGTGCTGCAAAAATAGATTCTAAAAACAGATGGTTTTGGGTTGGAATGTATGATGTTTGTTATGAAACCAAAGATTTTGAAAAAGCAATTCCGATTGTTATAAAATTGGTAGAATTCAAAAAAGAATACAAAGAAGAATTGGTGTCATTATATATGAATACGCAACAATTTGACAAAGCATTGGATTTGATAAATGAGTTGAACGATGCCGTTGGAAAATTGGAATTACGAGAAAATTATAAAGCTCAAATTCTTCAAGATCCAAAATACCAGAGTTCGGAGCGTTTCAATTTATTGGAACAAATCAAGAAAAATCCAAAGGAAGAATCGAATTATGTTTCCTTGATTTTTTTATACAATGAAAACAACCAAGAAGAAAAAGCGCAAGAAATTGCTAAGAAATTAGAAATTGCAATTCCAAATTCTGATTGGGCACAAGTGAGTTTGTTTAAATTATATTTAAATAATAATGAAGGAGAAAATGTCGTAAAAGCTATGAATTTTGTTTTGGCAAGTCCAAAGATTGATAGTAAAATCAAGCATCGAATGTTGAATGAATTTATCTTGTTTATTAGCGACAAGCCACAATTTGATGGAGATTTAGAAAAAGCCGTTTCCTATTTTAATAACGATAAAGATGTTCACGTTGCAAAAGAACTAGGAAAATTCTATCACAACAAAAAAAAATGGGACAAAGCCATCCGATTCTATGAAATGCAAACCAATAAAAACCCTGATGATATAGAAACGGCATTACTTTTGTTAGAATGTTATACTGAAAAAGGTCAATTTGACGTTATAGAAAAGAAAACAGAAGCCTTGTTGCAAATTTATCCAACACAACCGCAGTTTTATTATTACTCGGGATTGGCATTAAATCAAAAAGGAGTTTTTAAAAAAGCAAAAGAAATGCTTGAAACAGGATTGGATTTTATAATTGATAATACAGAATTGGAAATAAATTTCGACATACAATTAGGAGAATCCTACAATGGATTAGGCGATTTGAAGAAGAAAGAATTTTATTTCTCTAAAGCTGAAAATGCTTTAAAACAAAAAAAATAATGAAAAAATACATTGGCTTAGCCACGATTTTCGTTTTGTTTTCTTGCACCGCCAAAAAGACTTTGGTTGCAGAAATCGTTGCAAATAAAGAGCTAACATCTGAAAAAATAATAGAAAAACATTACAACGATAAAATGAGTTTTTCTACTTTATATATTAAATCAAGTGCGAGTTATAAAGACGACAAAAAATCGCAAAATGTAACAGCAGAAATTAAAGTTAAGAAAGACGAAAAAATACTAATCAGCATCCGTTTTCTTGGAATTACAATGGCGAAAGCTTTAATTACACCCAACAAAGTTCAATATTATGAAAAAATAAATGGCAGTTATTTTGAAGGGAATTATGTCGCTTTGAGCCAATGGTTAGGCACCGATTTAGATTTTCAGAAAGTTCAAAATATGTTAATCGGAGAATCATTTGATGATTTGAAAATAGGAAAATACGATACCATATTAGAAGATAAATTATATAAATTATCAGCCAGTTCAAACACGGGAATCAGCAAGACATTCTACTTGGGAAGCGACAATTTTTTGATTAATAAACAAGAAATTTCACAAACCGCACAAGGTCGAATGTTGCAAGTGAGTTATCCAGAACGCAAAGAAGCTTCGGAAGCATTCTTGCCATTGCGAATCGCTATTGAAGCCATTCAAAACTCAGGTAAAACAAATATTAATATCAATTATAATTCTGTTTCATTTAATGAAGACCTTTCTTTTCCATATTCTGTTCCAGAATCGTACGAACGAGTTTTTATTAATTAGATTTGCATAAATATAGCTCCAATATGTCAAAATTTATTTTTAGTTTATTAATTATCTGTATGACTTCATCTATTTGGGGTCAGGAAGATCAGCAGCAAAAATTGGAAGAACGTAAGGCTCAAATCCAAAGAGAAATTCGTGAAAACGAGGAATTGTTGCAAGCAACCAAGAAAAAAGAAAAATCTGTTACCAACATAATTATAATTCAGGCAAGTAAAATAAAACTTAAAGAAAGATTAATCAACACTACCGAAAAGCAAACCAAATTGCTTAGTAATGACATGTATATTAATCAGTTACAAATAAATAGACTCAAAAGAGAATTGGAGATTCTTAAAGATGATTATGCTGCAATGATTGTAAAATCTTATAAAAGCCGTTCAGAGCAAAGTCGAGCGATGTTTTTATTGTCGTCAGAAAATTTCTTACAAGCTTATAAAAGAGCGCAATATATGAAGCAATATGCAAGCTACAGAAAAACGCAAGGAGTTGAAATAAAAGGTAAATCGGAGGAACTTACGATTTTTAATGGAAAATTGGTAGTTCAAAAAACAGCCAAGCAAAAATTGATTGAAGAAAACGAAAAAGAACGTTTGGCACTTCAAAAAGAGAAACAAGAGCAAGAAATATTAGTAAATTCTATTAAAAAAGACAAGAAAAAAATTATTGCTGAAATCAAGAAAAAGCAACAAGAAACAAGAGCAATCGATCAAAAAATTGAACGCTTAATTCGGGAAGCAATTGCGGAAGCCAACAGAAAAGCCGCTGAAGCGAATAGAAAAGTTGCTGCTGCAAATACCAAATCAAATCCCAAAGTTGCTGCCGCTGCTACTACTAAAGCTGTTGCTGCCGAATCGTCTTCTAAAATTGTTTTGACTGCCGAGGGGAAAATCATTGCCGATAATTTTAAAGCAAATAAAGGAAGATTACCTTGGCCAGTTGAAAAAGGTTTTGTGTCTTTAGGATATGGCGACCAGCCGCATCCTGTTCATAAAATGTTGATTGTTCACAACAGTGGAGTAGAAATAACTACCGATCAAGGCGCCACTGCCAGAGCCGTTTTTGGCGGAGAAGTAACAAGCATTATGGTTTTTTCGCCTGTAAATAAAGCCGTAATGATTCAGCACGGAGATTTTTTCACAGTGTATCAAAATTTGAGTTCCGTTTCTGTGAGCAAAGGAGATAAGGTTTCAATTAAGCAAGCCATTGGAAGAGTTAGAACCAATGGCGATACGGGAAAAACAATTATAAAATTCACTATTTCTCAAAATACAACTTATTCTAATCCTAATGGGTGGTTGTATAATATGTAAATTGTAGTTAATTAAGTATTATTTTTTTTATTTAATTTGAAATAACTTTTTTACTAACAATAATATATTTTTGATTTTAATACATTATTGAACACTTTTATGTAATATACATCAATTTTTAACAGATGCTTTGGGATTATTGAAATTGCTTTATTTTGTTTATTCAATTAAATCTTTCAATTCAAACCATACATTACCACAACATTTTCGATGTTTAATTTTTATCTTTCATTTAAATAGCATCACTAAGAAGTAATAAAACCTCATTTTGCTTATTGTTATATGATTCAAATACTACAAAGCAATGTCACTCATTATAAATTAACAATAATGTATAGTTTTTATATAATTGTCATAAATAAACCTCTTCATATAGTTACTTATATTTGGGTTTTAATTATTTATTCCCGTTATGAACAAAATTGCAACATCCCTACTATTTTTGATTTTATCTGTTAATTCGTATTCAGAAAACTCGTTTAACAATAATACAAAATTGCCACCAGCATTAGTTTTAAGTTATTCATCAACGAATCCAACATGTCCAGGATTAAATAATGGTGCTATTTATGCAACTGTAACTGGAGGAAACTTGCCTCTTTCAAATTTTACTTTGACTAATGGCTCGAATGTTGTTTCTAATGCAACAGGAATATTCTTGAATTTGGCTCCTGGTAATTATGTACTTTCAATTTCTGATTTTTTTTTATTCACTGCTACACAAAATATAGTAATTACAGCTCCAAATGATTTGACTGTTAGTACTGCAACTACTATCTGTTCAGGTTCTCCAACAAATTTGTCAGTAAGTGGAAGCACTTCAAGTTATTTGTGGACAGCAAATCCTTCAGATGCTTCTTTAACAGGAGCTAATAATACAAGTGCAACTCCAACTGTTAGTCCTTTAACAACTACGACTTACACGGTTACTTCTACAAGTAATTCGCCATCCGCTAATATGGTTTTCAATGGTGATTTTTCACTTGGAAATACAGGATTTACTACTGATTACAGATATCTTGTTAATGCTGGTGGAGGAGGAGTACAAGGTATTTATGGCGTTGCTAATAATCCGAATTCGTGGTTTCAATTTTTTACAACCTGTAGTGTTGAACATGCAAACGTTCCAGGAAAAATGATAATTTTTGACGGTTCTATATCAAACTCAGGAAATGATAAAGCATGGGGTCAAACAATAGCTGTTCAACCAAATCAAATTTATACTTTTTCTTATTGGGTGCGAACTGTAGCGTTAGGCATTCCAGTCAGTATAGCCAATATTGAATTAAGAATAAATGGTGTTGTGGTTAGAACTGATTTAGCTCCTTCTAATGAATGTAGTTGGTCTTTGAGAACGTACACTTGGGATTCTGGAACAGCAACTTCAGCTCAAATTGCACTATATGACAAAGTAACTTCATCAGGTGGAAATGATTTCGCAATTGATGATATTTCATTTACAACTAATGTAATTTGTAATTTATCGAAAACTGTTTTAATAACTGTAACGCCTAGTACTATTCCAACATTTAATTCTGTAAATCCTATTTGTGCTGGAGCAACTTTAGCTGCTTTGCCAACTTCTTCTACAAATGCAACCCCAATTACAGGAGCCTGGTCTCCAGCTTTAAATAATTTAGCAACAACAACATATACATTTGCACCAGCAACGGGTCAATGTGCTTCAAATGGTTCGCTGACAATTACCGTAAACCCAATTGTTATACCAACATTTACATCAGTAAATCCAATCTGTTCTGGGGCAACTTTAGCTGCTTTGCCAACTTCTTCTACAAATGCAACCCCAATTACAGGAACTTGGTCGCCAGCACCAAATAATCTAGCAACTACAACTTATACATTTGCACCAGCATTAGGACAATGCGCTTCAAATGGTTCGATGAGCATCACAGTAAATCCAAATGTTACACCAGCATTTACGCAAGTGCAAGCCATTTGTTCAGGAGCAACTTTATCGGCATTGCCAACTAGGTCCAACAATTTAATCAATGGAATTTGGTCACCAGCTTTAGATAATTCAGCAACTACCAATTATACTTTTACACCAAATTTAGGACAATGTTCTTCCAATGCAACGATGACGATAAATGTAACGCCTTTCCCACAATTTTCAATAACAGAAGGTTGTGATGGTACTGATTTTGTTTTGAGCGCAACTGGAATTGGAACTACAAATGCTAGTTATATTTGGTTCGACAATTTACGTCAAAATATAGGAACTGCTTCATCTGTAAAAATTACCAATTCAGGAAATTACAGTTTAGAGTTATCAAATAATGGCTGTAGTGAGGAAAAACCAATTTCAGTTTCTTCAATTCTCTGTTCTGTCCCAAAGGGTATTTCACCGAATGGAGATGGGGATAATGATTTTTTAGATTTGAGTAATTTGAATGTTCAAAATCTTCAAATTTTCAATAGACATGGATTAGAAGTATATTCAAAAAGTAATTACTTGAACGAATGGGTTGGAAAATCAAATTCAGGAGAAGAATTGCCAGACGGAACCTATTATTATATAGTCCATTTTTCAAGTGGGAAAACTAACACAGGATGGATTTATATCAATAAATAATTTTAGCTTTTAATAAACAAAAATGAAAAAAATACTTTTACCTGCGCTTTTAATGTTACTAACGTTTTTAGACGCCACCGCACAACAAGACCCACATTATACTCAATACATGTATAATATGAACGTTATAAATCCAGCTTATGCGGGATCGAAAGAGAATTTATCTTTTGGCTTATTATACAGAAAACAATGGATTGAAATAGAAGATGCTCCAACAACTTTTTCATTATCAGGATCAGCTCCCATCGGAAAAAATGTAGGTTTAGGTTTGTCAATAATTTCAGATAAAATTGGACCTGTTGAAGAAAACAATGTGTATGGAGATTTCTCTTATACCTTAAATTTAGGTGGCGAACGCCGATTGGCTTTGGGTTTAAAAGCGGGAGTTACCTTTCAAAAAATTGGATTGAAAAGTATTATCCAACCAACACTTCCAGATCCAAATGACGGTGCTTTTCAAGAAGACACCAACAATTCAAAATTGAATATAGGAACAGGATTGTTTTATTATACCAATAAATATTACGTTTCCTTTTCGATTCCAAACATGCTAAAATCGGCACATTTGGATTATAATGGTGTAAAATACGGAACAGAAATTCAGCATTATTTCCTAACGGGAGGTTATGTATTTGATTTGAATCCAAATTTGAAATTCAAACCTTTTGCAATGGTAAAATCAGCAATTAATGCGCCAACATCATTGGATGTATCCGCGAATTTCTTGTATGTTGAAAAATTTGAAATGGGAGCAACCTACAGATTGCAAGATTCTTTTGGAGTGATGGTAAATTATGCAGTTTCGCCATCTTTGAGAATTGGATATGCCTACGACCATATCGTTTCCGATTTGAAAGTAA
>JBILPJ010000014.1:0-22354 GCA_044373975.1 Flavobacterium sp.
CGACACGGCGATTATAGAAAAGGGTTGAGCGGAAAACACGAAATTACTGTAAATGCGAGTTTGAATAAATACCGATTCCTAATTACATTAATTCACGAAATTTCACATTTGGTAGCATTTGAAAAATTTGGAAGAAACATAAAACCACACGGAAATGAATGGAAATATAGTTTCCAAATTATGATGGTTCCGTTTATTCGACCTGAAATATTTCCTTCAAATTTACTACCTTTACTGGCAAGACATTTCAAAAACCCATCTGCGAGTAGCGATACCGATGCCACATTAGCATTGGCATTGAAACAATATGATGCACAAAACGACAAAAACTATGTCTTTGAAATTCCTTACGGCAGCGTTTTTAGAATTCCAAATGGGAAAATTTTCAAAAAAATAGCGTTGCGAGTAAAAAGATACGAATGCATAGAAGTAAATTCAGGTCGAATTTATTTATTTAATCCAAATGCCGAAGTAGAGGTATTAACCAATTAGAAAATGAATACAAATTATTACGCAATTTTAATGGCAGGCGGCGTTGGATCAAGATTTTGGCCAGTTAGCACCACTGAATTTCCAAAACAATTTCACGATATGTTAGGTTCTGGAGACACCTTAATTCAAAAAACATTTAGCCGATTATCAAAATTAATTCCCGTTGAAAATATTTATATTTTAACCAACGAAAGATACAACGACTTGGTTTTAGAGCAATTGCCGATGGTAAAACAAGCGCAAGTTTTGCTTGAACCAGCAATGCGAAATACGGCACCTTGCATTTTATATGCTTCATTAAAAATTAAAAAACTAAATCCAAATGCTGTTATGGTGGTTGCGCCAAGCGATCATTGGATTGAAGACGAAGTTACCTTTTCGGATAATTTGAAACAGTGTTTTGATTTTTGTTCCAATGAAGATGCATTGATGACTTTAGGGATAAAACCAACGTTCCCAAATACCGGTTTCGGCTATATTGAATATGATAAATCAGATGAAAATCCTATAAAATCGGTAAGCCAATTCAGAGAAAAACCAGATTATGAAACTGCAAAATCATTTCTTGCAAGTGGAAATTTTTTATGGAATGGTGGAATATTTATCTGGTCTGTAAAATCTATTTTAAGTTCATTTGAAAAATTTCAACCTCAAATGAATGCGTTATTTTTGAAAGGTTTTGAAAGCTACAATACCAATTCAGAAACTACCTTTATTAATGAAAATTATGCCGATTCTGAAAACGTTTCTATTGATTATGCGATTTTAGAAAAAGCAAAAAATGTATATGTTTTACCCGCAACTTTCGATTGGAATGACCTTGGAACTTGGGGTTCGCTTCACGAAAAATTAGATAAAGATGAAAATAATAATGCTGTTGTAAATGCAACTGTTTTATTAAAAAATGCTTCAAGTAACATTATCAGTACCTCAAAAGATAAATTGGTAATTATTGATGGATTGGAAGATTTTATCGTTGTTGACAAGGATAATGTTTTGCTCATTTATCCAAAATCTAAAGAGCAAGAAATTAAAGGAATTGTGGCAAGTTTGAAAGTATAAATTATAAAAAAGGCGAAAATTAGATTTAATTTTCGCCTTTTTTTAACCTTTCAAATAGGCTTCACGCACTTTTTTAAATAAATTAGACGAATATACAAAATCGATAATCGCTTGATTATCTGTTCTGAAAATCTCTTCTTTAGTTCCTTCCCACTCTTTTAAACCGTTTTTTAGGAAGATTATTTTCTCGCCAATTTCCATAACAGAATTCATATCGTGCGTATTTATTACGGTTGTGATATTGTATTCTTCTGTAATTTCTTTGATAAGATTGTCAATTAAAATGGCAGTATTTGGATCTAAACCAGAATTAGGTTCATCGCAAAATAAATATTTAGGATTGTTTACAATTGCTCTTGCAATGGCAACCCGTTTTTGCATTCCTCCTGAAATTTCGGCAGGGAATTTAGTATGTGCATCTACTAAATTTACTCTTTTCAGAACAAAATCTACTCGTTCTTGAATTTCAGATTTTGAATTTTTTGTAAACATTTTCAATGGAAATCCAACATTTTCAGCTACAGTCATTGAATCAAATAGAGCACTTCCTTGAAATACCATTCCAATTTCAGTTCTTAATTCTCTTTTCTCTTCAGGAGTTAATTGCGAATAAACTCTACCGTCAAATGAAATTGTTCCGACTTCTGGCGAGTGAATTCCAAGCAAACTTTTAAGCAAAACTGTCTTTCCAGAACCACTTTGTCCGATAATTAAATTGGTTTTGCCCGTTTCAAAAATCGTAGAAACGCCTTTCAAAACTTTAGTATCACCAAATGACTTTTCAATGTTTTTTATTTCTATCATTAGGTCAAAAGAAGTTGCGTTAATATATAATTTACTGCAATAATTGAAACTGATGCCCAAACAAAAGAGACCGTACTCGCTTTACCAACTTCGAGCGCACCACCTTTCATATAATACCCGTGAAAGGATGGAATTGTAGCTAAAATTAAACCAAAAAGAAAGGTTTTGATAAATGCATAAGCAATATGAAACGGGATAAATTCTTGTTGTATACCACCAATAAAATCAGATTCACTTCCAAAACCACCATAAACTGCTGCAATAAAACCTCCAAAAATACCTATAAACATTGAAATACCTATTAAAAAAGGATACAACAACAAAGCCATTAATTTAGGAAAAACCAAATAATTCAATGAGTTCACGCCCATTACTTCTAAAGCATCAATTTGTTCTGTAACACGCATTGTACCAATACTTGACGTAATAAACGAACCCATTTTTCCAGCCATAACTACCGAAATAAAAGTGGGTGCAAATTCTAAAATTACAGATTGCCTTGTGGCGAAACCGATTAGATATTTAGGTATTAAAGGATTGGTCAAATTTAATGCAGTTTGAATAGCAACAACACCGCCAACAAAGAACGAAATGAACGCTACAATTCCAAGAGAACCAATAATTAAATCATCGATTTCTTTGAAAATAAGAACTCTCATCACCGACCATTTAGTAGGTTTTTTGAAAATTTCTCTCCACATTATAAAGTACCTTCCGATTTGCGATAAATAGCGAATGAGCATCATTTTTTAGTGTTCAGTTTACGGTTTACAGTATTCAGTCGAGAATACCAGTACGCAAAAATACTGTATTTTGTTGGGATTTTAGATTTTGTTTTTAATTACGATTGGACTAAATATTAAAACAACTTATCTTTCATTTTTTGCAAACGATATTTTCTAATAAATCGCGCTTGTTCTTCAGAAACCAAAAGGGGTTTTTTACTTAATTTTGCTTTCCAAAAACCTTGAATATAATCAAAAAATAAAAGTGGTTTCCTTTTCATTATTGCCAATTTCGCAGAAGCTATTGCTGTAATTATAAAACCATATCCTAAAGAATAAAAAGCTTCGCCTTGTTTGAATCTGGCGGTTTTATTGTAGTTCGCACCAGTTGGTTTCAAATGCTTTACTTTCAAACTTTCATCGGTAACTACTTTCCAACCATAAAATTTACACAACAATTCATCTACAGTATCCCAACCCATTGCAGGTTTTAAATTTCCAATTTGTAAAAAACATTCTTTTCGATAGGCTTTAAAGGCACCTCGAATATGGTCTTTATCAGTTAAATTCTCTAAAACCCATTGCCCATTTTTTTCGATATAGGCAAAACCGCCAACCATTCCGATTTTGTCATCTTTCTTAAAATGATCTAAAATAGTTTCAAAATAATTGTCAGGCAAAATCAAATCTGCGTCTAATTTTACAATAATATCATAATCCGCATCAATAGTTTCAAAACCCTTATGAAAGGCCTGAATAACTTTGCTTCCAGGCAAATGAATGGCTTCTGAAGTTTTATTTACCAATGAAATATAATCGTGAACATTACAATATTCAGTAACAATGGAAGCCGTTGCATCCGTAGAATTATCATTGACAACCACCACTTTTGACGGCAATAGTGTTTGAGAAACAATAGAATTTAATGTCAATGCAATAAAATCAGCTTCGTTGTGCGCAGGAATAATAATGTAATATTTCATTTTTTTTTTAAAGTCTAGTGCAAATATCATTATTTTTGTACTGATTAAAAAAAATACTTTCGATTGGAGAATTTATTTATTTTAATAAAGCATTTTATTTAAATTTAAAATCTACATTTGATTATTTGTTAAATCATGGGCATATTAAAAAATATTATTTATGGAGTTTCAAGAAAAATATTTCTAAAAAATTTTAGAAACCAATCTATTTTTCCATATTATCATTTAGTAAGCGACAACAATATTCCCCATATTGAAAATTTATATCAATATAAAAATGTTGAGCAATTTTTATATGATATAAAACTTCTAACTTCTAATTATAAATCTTTGAACCCAAAAGATTTATTTGAAAATAAGATTTCTAAAAATAGTTTTTTGTTAACTTTTGACGATGGACTTCAAGAAGTTTATACCGTTATCTATCCAATATTAAAACAAAATAATATAAGCGCTATTTTTTTTATAAATCCAAACTTTATTGATAACAAAGAAGCATTGTATAAGCACTACATTAGCATAATTATTTCTAATTTAAATAATTATGGTTACAAAAATGAAACATTACTTACTATAAGTAAAATGCTTTCTTTTAGTTATACTTCAATAAAAGAATTTAAAAATAATATTAAGAATATTAAATTTTCAGATAAGGAAAAACTAGAAAATGTTTTACTATTTTTAGGTTTAAATATTGATAATTATTTAACAGAAAATACACCCTACTTAACAAAAATTCAAATTCAGGAAATGATTGATAATGGATTTTATTTTGGCGGACACACTATGAGTCATCCTCCATTATATCAACTTGATTTTGATGAACAGAAAAGTGAAATAATTAGTTCTATAGAGTGGTTGAAAATTAATTTTGGCATTAATTATACTTTATTTGCCTTTCCGTTTTCCGATAGGGATGTTTTAAAAAAAGTCTTTAATTCAATATTCGAATATGATAAAAATGCTATAATATTTGGAAATTCTGGTATAAAAGAGGATTTCGACTCCAGAATAATTCAACGATTTTCTTTAGAAAACCCAAATAAATCATCAGAAAAGCAAATCGTAACAGAGCATTTATATAAAATAGTTAATAAGTTAATTGGAAAATATAAAATTAAAAGAAATGATTGAAATCAAAAAAATCTACAAAAAAGACATCCCGAGTTTATTTATTAATAAAGATTTTTGGAATCACTCTTTTTTGTCAATAAGTAAGCACCGGTTGTTAGCTCATTATAATAATTCAGTTTGTAAAGATGATGATATTGTTTTGTTATTAGCATACTTAAATGATGAACTTGTTGGATATATGGGAGTTTATATGGATAACATTATTTTGGACTCGGTTGAACATAAAGTTGGATGGTTATCAACGTGGTGGGTTCATCCGAAAACACAAGGATCTGGAATTGGGAAGCAAATCTTGAATACAATGTATAATTTGAATGATGGAAAAATCGGAATTTCTCAATTTACCCCTAGTGCAAGAAGAGTATATGATAAATCGGGGTATTTTGTTAATTTAAAAGAAAATATTGGAATAAAAGCGGTGTTAAAAAGTAACTTATCCTATTTACTTCCTATGAAATTTCCAAAACTCAAGGCTTTGAAATCACCTCTATCGATAATAGATTATTTATTAAATTCTATCATTTCAATTAAATTATTTTACTTTAAATTTAAATTAAAAAGTAAATTAAAAAATATTACAATTGAATATTTAAACAAAATTGACGATGAAACTTTATTATTAATTAATAAAAATAATAAAAATCATCTCTCGAATAAAACCCCAGTTTTTTTTGAGTGGTTAAAATCTTTCCATTGGGTTCAGGAAGCTCCTTTGATAGAACTTACTAACAAAAACAAATATGAATTTTCGATTTATGATAAAAGTTTTAATTTCTATTTAATTAAAATAATAGAAAATAATGAATGTATCGGTTTTATTGTCTTACAAAGAAGAAATGTTACAATAAAAGTGCTTTTTTCATATTATAGTGATGTTACAACAGCCTCTACAATTTCAGACATAATAAAATTACATTGTATTCATCAACAAATTCATACAGTAATATGTTATGATATAAATATTTGTAAAAATTTAAATAATTCAAATGTATTTATTTACAAACGAGAAAAAATCAAACAATCAATACTATCAAAAAAGTATAATAAAACTAATTTTGATGAAATCATTATGAATTATGGTGATGGTGATTGTAGTTTTGCATAAATTAAAGAATTAAAGCTTTGGAAATTAAAAAAGTAATTGTTGTTATTGTAACTTATAATGGGGCAAAATGGATTGAAAAAAATATCCGTTCATTAAAGAATTCTAATTATCCGAATGATGTTTTTATTGTTGATAATATGTCAACGGATAACACAATCGAAATTATCGAATCTTTTGATAATATTACATTAATAAAAAATACTGAAAATTTTGGTTTTGGTAGTGCAAATAATATTGCTTTAAGAAAAATATTTGACCAATTTTTTGATTATGTTTTTCTAATAAATCAAGACGCATGGGTATTTGAAGACACAATTTCAAAATTAGTGGAAGTAGCTGAAAGCAGTCATGATTTTGGAATAATTAGCCCAATGCATTACTCTGGAGACTCAATTAATTTGGATGAAAAATTTAAAACTTATTTTGAGAGAAGTACTGCAGAAAAAATTACTGATAAAATTGTTTATGTTTCTTTTGTAAATGCAGCAGCTTGGCTAGTTTCCAAAAAATGCATTCAAAAAGTTGGCTTTTTTGAACCGCTTTTCAAACATTATGGAGAAGACAATGATTATTGCAGAAGATTAATATATCATAAATTTAAAATAGTCATTTCTAAAGAATCTAAAATTTGTCATGACAGAATTATAGTCCGTAGCATCACTAAAGATTTCTTACAATCTAAACTCCAAATATTATTTGAAATACTTAATATTAATCATAGTTTAGGAGTTGCATATTTTTTTGGATTTAAATCTATTTTTGGATCAGTAAATTTCTATTCGAAATTTTATTCGAAAATCATCTTATTTAAATTATTAATTGTTCTTTTAACATATTATGTTGAATTGTTATTCCTAATATTTAAATTAAGAAAAGCCAGAATCGACAATAGCAAAAATGCAAAATAAAGCAACACACAAACAAGCTTTTTTCTTTACCATAATTAATTATGCGGGTATTTTAATAGGAATTATTTCCACACTTTTTATTTATCCAAAAAACAAAGAAATGCTTGGCGTTTTTAGATATGTAGAATCTTTAGCTCAAATTTTGTTTCCAATAATGCTCTTGGGCGCTTCTCAAGCTTTAATAAAATTTGGACCAAAATTAGACAATAAACAAGAAAAACAATTGTTTAATTACGGTGTTTTATCTGTAATTGCAATGAGTTTGCTATTGCTAACATCAATCGGATTGTTTTCATTTATCCCAGCATTGAAAGGGTTTAAGTATATTTATCTTGCATTTCCAATTGCCTTTTCGTTGGCTTTTATAGATTTATTTAAAAAGCAAGCTACCATTATTCAGAAAATTGCAGTCCCTACTTTTTTTGATAATATAATTCCAAAAATAGCGCTACCAATGGTTTTTTTGATGGTTTTGAACAACTACTATTCTACTGAAGAAGCATTACTTTTTTACATTATTTCATATAGTTTGATTGCAATATTTATAGCAATTTATCTTTTTTACTATTTCAAACCTGAATTCAATTTCAATTTCAAATCGCTATTTACAGAAATTAGCAAAACCGAAATGTATCGCTTTTCATTATATGCTTTTGCGGGAAGTCTAGGTTCTGTATTTGCGTTTAGAATTGATTCAATTATGATTCCAAAATTCCTTTCGATGGAAGACAACGGAACTTTTAGTATTGGCGTAACATTGGCTTCAGCACTCGCTGTTCCTGCAACGGGAATATTTATTTTATACGCACCAATAATCTCAAATTACATAAAAAATAATGCCATTGCCGAACTAGATTTAAAGTACAAAGAAATTTCAAAATTACTATTTTTCATTGGCGCACTGCTGTACAGTTGCATATTTCTAGGGATTGAAAACCTGTTTTTACTATTGCCAACACACGAGAATTTAATGGCATCTGTTCCTGTAATATTGATTTTAGGTTTCAATGTTTTAGTGAATATGGGAACCGGATTTAATGGGGAAATTATTACGTATTCCAAATATTATAGGTTTAATCTGATCGCAATTGGGGTCTTAATCCTATTGAATATTTCCCTAAATATCGTTTTTATAAAAGTATTTCATTACGGAATTGAAGGTGTTGCCGTTGCTTCATTAATTGCAATGTTGCTCTTTAATTTTTCCAAACTACTGTTTATATATCAAAAATTTAGAATATTACCCTTTGATAAATCCTATCTAAAATTGATTATAGTATTTAGTATCGTGCTTTTAGTGAGCAACTATTTACCGAATTTTGAAAGTAATTTATGGAATTTAATCTACAAAACAATGTTCTGTTTGTCAATAAATCTATTGCTTATTTACAAACTTAAATTGGTGTTTTCTTATAATTTTTGGATAGAAAAAACGCTGTTGAAACTCAAATTCTAATACCTATAAACGAAGGCATTAATATTCATTCCAGCACCAACCGAAGCAAAAAGCAACACATCACCTTTCTTAATTTCTTGATTTTCAAGCTTTCCATTTACCAATAAATCAAACAAAGTTGGAATCGTTGCCACACTGCTATTTCCTAAAAAATTAATACTCATTGGCATAATTCCTTCAGGTGCTTTTTGGTCATACAATTTATAAAAACGGTTGATTATAGCTTCATCCATTTTTTCATTTGCCTGATGAATAAGTATTTTTTTAACATCTTCAAGTGCAACTCCACTTTTCTCCAAGCAACTTTTCATTGCTGTTGGCACGTGACTTAATGCAAATTCATATATTTTACGACCGTGCATTTTTATATAACCTACATCAGGATTCAATTCTGAGTTGAAAGATTTTCCAAAAAACAGATAGTCTTTTTCACTAAAAGTATAAGAAGCACTTTCGTGAGATAAAATTCCACCAATTTCATTTGTGTTTTCCACAATTGTTGCACCAGCGCCATCTGCATAAATCATCGAATCTCTATCGTGCGGATCCACAACACGCGACAATGATTCTGCACCAATAACCAAACATTTTTTTGCCATTCCAGATTTTATCAAAGAATACGCCTGAAGCATTCCTTCAATCCAACCAGGACAACCGAAAAGTATATCAAAAGCAACACATTTTGGATTTTGAATTTGCAATTTATGCTTCACACGAGCAGCCAAACAAGGCACAGCATCCGATTGAATAGTGCCGCATTTTATATCACCAAAATTATGTGCAACAATAATATAATCTAATGTTTCCGAGTCAATTCCTGAGTTTTCAATTGCTTTTTCAGCGGCCAAATAAGCCATATCAGATGTCACAATATTTGGTTCGGCGTACCTTCTTTCCCCAATACCCGTAATTCCTTTGAATTTCCCAATTACAATATCGTTGCTATAACCAAACGGACTTCCGTCTTCATTCATAAAATGATGTTCGCTGAAATCGGTATTACTGACTTTCAATCCTGGAATGTAACTCCCAGAACCTGTTATTTTTATATTCATTATTGAATCGATATATTATTAAAGCTAATTTAGGCATAATTTTTCTTATATAAATAAAAAAAATACTATGCACGCATATAATTATGAAATAGTTTCTTTTTGAGCCTAAAAAATATTAATTATCTAGCTTTTTACCATTTAAATTGATTTTTATTTGCATCACAGTAGCTAAACTTAAAGCTTGTGTTTTTATTTTTTCAGAATTAGCGCCACTAAAATTTTCATCAACCGCTGCATTAAAATGCTTGAGCCAAATAGCAAAAAGTTCAGGCGTTAAATATTCCTTTTCACTAATATCTATATGAATTTGAGTTAAATTTTTGAAATATCCACCAGTATCAAAAATGGCTTGCGACCAAAAAGTAACTAAAATAGGCAAATGTTCCTCCAATTTAATTTTCACAACATCCGTAAAAATATAACTTATAGATTTATCTAATAATAATTTCCTATAAAAATCCTCTACCAATAAATGTAAATCATCCGAATTCAAAATATCTTTCATATCCAAATGTACAAAAGTAATTATATTATGAACCAGATTTCTCCAAATAAACGTTTCCCCAACAACCATCAACCATCAACTTTTCCGAGTTTTTTTTTGGGCGCGCCCTCGTTTAGAACAATTTTACAAACGAGGCAATCACTACTAAACTCGGTCAGGTCGTTCGCTGCAATCTCTGTTCCACTTCGTTCCACAGAGGATTTCCGCTGCCACCCTTCGCGCAAACCCCGAATTAAGAATTATAATTTTAGATTCTAACCGCAAAGCACGCAAAGATTTACGCAAAGATTTACGCAAAGTTCGCAAAGTTCGCAAAGTTTTTAACGAATTAAACTGATTTTCACGGATTCCCCAAATAACCAAATTAACCAAATAATCCCTTCTTCCGATTAACCGATTAAACAAATAACCGAATTAACGAATAACATCCAGTTTGTCTTTCCGACGCAGGAGGAATCTCATAAAGCAATTCACAAAAAAACAATGTGATTCCTCCTCTGTCGGAAAGACAAAAAAACAACAAAAAACCTGATTTTCCCACTAACACTTCCCCATCTCGGCTCCCTTTCCTTTGGAAAGGGCTGGGGATAGGAATTTTATTTTACACACTTTGTAATACCAACACTTTTTTAACATAGCTTTGGAAAAGTATTAAAAGCACAAATATTTAACTTGAACCAAAACCTAATTATTAATCACCCTCAAATTTATTCTATGCCTCTAAATGGTCCTACAATTACTCGAACCTCGGAAAGCGCTCAACAAAGCCTTTTTGAAAATCAAAGCCAATCGGGAACCCCTCGAATGCTTCAAAGTGAATCTAATCCAGATTCTGAACTCCATCAACGAAAAAGAAACCGAGGAATTTCATAAAAACCTGGTTATTGATTTCTTGAAGAAAACCTATTACGACCCCAACTATTCTGTAAATACAAAAGGACGCAACGACTTGGTGATTCATAACGGTAAAGATGCTACAACTCCCGTTGCTGTTATTATTGAGGCAAAATCGCCCAGCAACAAATCCGAAATGATTACGGCTGCCAACCTGAACGGAAAAGCCTTGCAAGAACTGGTTTTGTATTATTTGCGGGAACGCATCACCCATAAAAACACGGAGTTAAAACATCTTGTGGTGACGAATATCTACGAATGGTTTGTTTTTGATGCGCAGTTATTCAACAAGCTTTTTGCCGAAAACAAAGCCTTTGTAAAACAATTTGTCGATTTTGAAGAAGGTCGATTGTCGAGCAAAAAAACCGATTTTTTCTATAATGACATTGCAAAACCATTCCTCGAAGCGTTGCAACACACCGTAGAATTTGCCTACTTCGATATTCGGAAATACGACAAAGCCTTACGAAATTCGGATAAGGAAGACGACAAACCGCTGGTAGCACTTTACAAATTACTATCGCCAGAGCATTTACTGAAATTGTCATTTGCAAACGATAGCAATTCCTTAGACAAGAATTTCTATGGTGAACTTCTGCACATCATTGGCTTGACCGAAATAAAAGACGGGGGAAAAAAACTGATTCAACGGCACAAGTTGGGCGACAGAAACCCAGGTTCGTTGCTGGAAAATGCCATTGTACAATTGGACAGTTTAGACAAAATTTCGCGTTTGCAAAATGCCAAACAATATGGCGATACCTACGACGAAAAACTGTTCAACATCGCCTTAGAGCTTGTTATTACTTGGGTAAACCGCATTTTGTTTCTAAAATTATTAGAAGCACAATTAATTACCTACCACAAAGGTGACCGAAGTTATTCGTTCCTAAACTCCGATTTGATAAAGGATTATGACAACCTGAACAGTTTGTTTTTTCAGGTATTGGCACGAAAACCAGAGGAACGCATCGACAGAGTGAAAACACTTTTTGCAAAAATTCCGTACCTGAACAGTTCTCTTTTTGAACCTACCGATTTAGAACACGATACTTTATTCATAGCACAATTAGAAGATAATATTCCATTGTCGCTACTTCAGGCAACGGTAATCAAGGACAATCAAGGCAAGAAAAACACGGGAGGCAAAAACACTTTGGACTATTTCTTTTCGTTCTTAGATGCTTATGATTTTACGAGCGAAGGCGGCGAGGACATTCAGGAAGAAAACAAACGCCTGATCAATGCCTCGGTGCTGGGATTGATATTCGAAAAAATAAATGGTTACAAAGACGGTTCGTTTTTTACGCCCAGTTTCATTACGATGTATATGTGCAAGGAAACGATTCGGCGCGCTGTGGTAGAAAAATTCAGTCCATTGGCACCCGAAAAAGAAAGTTTCAAAAGTTTTGAGGACGTTCAAGCCTATTGCTACCACCATTATAAAAAGGAAGACAAGGCACAATTTAATGCGTTGATTAACGACATAAAAATATGTGATCCAGCGGTGGGTTCCGGACATTTCTTGGTTTCGGCATTGAACGAGCTGATTGTCATCAAGAAAGAATTGGGCGTTTTAGTCGATAAAGACGGATTGCAGCTTCGGGTGGATTTAGAAGTTGTGAACGACGAATTGATTGTTACCGATGAAGATGGCATTCTGTTTTCCTATAATCCAAACAACAAAGAAAGCCAGCGCATTCAGGAAACGCTATTTCACGAGAAGCAAACTATTATAGAAAACTGCTTGTTTGGAGTGGACATCAACCCGAACTCGGTGAAGATTTGCCGCTTGCGATTGTGGATTGAATTATTAAAAAATTCTTATTATACCAGTACGGACAATTCGCGAATTGTCCCTACGTTGGAAACCCTACCCAACATTGACATTAACATAAAATGTGGTAATTCGTTGATTGCGCGTTTTGGATTGGATGCCGATTTGAAAATTGCCTTGAAGAACAGCAAATGGAACATAGAGAGCTATAAACTGGCGGTGGCTACCTATAGAAATGCCGACAGCAAGGAGCAGAAACGAGAAATGGAGCGTTTGATTACGGATATAAAAGGGAATTTTAGAACCGAAATTGGCATTAGCGACCCCAAGAAAGTAAAGCTAAAACGCCTGAATGGCGAACTGTTTATGCTCACCAACCAAACGGGACTTTTTGAACGCAGCAAGAAAGAGCAAACGGTGTGGAACAAAAGTGTAACTGCCTTGACCGCCGATATAAAAACGATTGAGCTTGAAATTGAAGAAATTATAGGCAACAAGATTTATGAAAATGCCTTTGAATGGCGCTTTGAATTTCCTGATGTACTGAATGATAACGGAGATTTTGTGGGCTTTGATGTGGTGATTGGAAATCCGCCTTATGGAGTTAGTTTTAACGATATTGAAAAGAAATATCTATCAAATGTAGACGCAATAGTTCCTGATTTTGAAATTTATATTTATTTCATTTCGCTATATAAAAGGGTATTAAGTAAAAACTCTTTTTTGTCTTTTATTATTCCTAATACATTTTTATCTACAATTTTCGGAAAAAAATATAGAAGTGAAATTTTTAATGATGCCGAAGTATATCAAATAGTTGATTTATCAAAAGACGATGTATTTATAGATGCTTCTGTTAGGACTTGTATTTTCTCATTAAAGAATAGCAAATCTGATTATGAAACTAAACTTATGCGTTTCGAAAACGAAGAATTTAAACTTTTAGAATCATATGATAAGGAAAGTATTTTGAAAGAAACTGACAATGTTTTAAGTCTGTTTTCACAAAGTAAAGAGGAAAAATCAATAATTCATAAATTACAAGAACACAAACCACTTAAAGATTTTCATCAAGTTTCACAGGGTTTAATACCATATGATAAATATAGAGGTCACGATGAGTTTACAATTAAAAACAGAATTTGGCATTCCGACCATAAAAAAGATGAAACATATAAAAAAGAATTAAAAGGTGGTGATGTAAATAGATATAATATTTTATGGAATGGTAAACTATGGATTAGTTATGGGAAATGGTTGGCTGCTCCAAGGGACAAAAAATATTTTGTTTCCAATAGAATTTTGATTCGAGAAATAACTGCTGACACTCTTTTTTGTGGTTATGTTGAAGACGAATATTATAATACACCATCTGCAATTAATATCATTAATGAGTTTAGTGACATTGAATTAAAGTACACAATAGCCTTATTAAATTCAAAATTAATTGGATGGTTACATAATAAAATTTCACCAAAAGCTAATAAAGGTTTATTTCCAAAAATATTAATCAATGATGTTAGAATAATTCCAATAGTTGAAATCTCCAAAGAATTCCAGCAACCTTTTATAGACAAAGTCAACGAGATTCTTTTGCTAAAAGCGGAAGATTCCAAGACCGACACCCAAGTTTTAGAACAAGAAATTGATGCTATGGTGTATGAATTGTATGGTTTGAGTGCGGAGGAAATCGCTATAGTGGAGGGAAGTTAGCGTGATGGTATCCTTTTGTATCCGCCAAAGCTAAAGCATTGGGTTACTATATGTCCCATCCCTACGGGAGTTGCACGTGGTGAGATGGTGTCTGTAGGTGCATATCCCAAAGCTAAAGCATTGGGTTACTATATGGGTCGAACCGCTGGTTCTGGCACGTGGTGAGAGAGTCCCGTAGGGATGGGTCATATAGTGGCTATGGACTTTAGTCCGTAGATAAAGATAAGTGTATGATGCTAACACGTGCGAGTCCCGTAGGGATGGGTCATGTAGTAACCATGGACTTCAGTCCGTGGGTGTAGCCACTAGTAGAGCCACTAGTAGAGCCACTAGTAGCGTCACTAGTAGAGAGCCACTAACACCTGCGAGTCCCGTAGGGATGAGGCATATAGTAACTATGGACTTTAGTCCGTTTGTAAATGAAAGAAACATAAAAATAATAAAAATGGCTAATACCTATGATCAAGTACATATCCAAGTAGTTTTTGCAGTTAAATACCGAAAAGCGGTATTAGAAAAAGAATGGCGAGAAACGGTGTTTGGAGTTATTGGAAATCTAATAAATGAAACTGGATGCAAAACCATTATTGTCAATGGTGTAGAAGACCATGTGCATTGTTTGATAGGCTTGAAACCTAGTATTTCCATTTCGGATTTAATGCAAATTGTGAAAGCTAAATCGTCCAAATACATCAATGATAATAAATTCTTATTAGACAGATTTGAATGGCAAGTAGGTTATGGCGTTTTTTCATATAGTAAGTCGCATGTTCATAGAGTGTATAAATATATAGCGAACCAAGAGGAACATCATCGCAAACAGACCTTCAAAGAGGAATATTTGGCAGATTTAAAAGCGTTAGAAGTGCCTTTTGATGAAAGGTATGTTTTTGAAGATTTACAATAACAGGGTTGGAGTTTGCGCCTCGTAACCGTCATGGTGATTGCCGCGTTCCTCGCAATGACGATTAAACAAATAACCAAATTAACATAAATACAATTAACCTTTAAATACTATTAATTATGTCTTTTACAAACTTCGACAACCGACACTTTAGTGTGATCGAAAAAACAGCAGTAAACACTGCATTAGCAAGTATAGAACTTGCCGTTTCAGAAAAATTAGCCAACCTCTCAGCGGCAGAACGCCAGCAATACGGGAGTGTCAATGAGCAAAACAAACTCGTAATCAATAAGGTGAAAGGTTTTCATGATGCCCAACCCGCTTTGAGTAGTCCCGATGTGGATTGGGTAGAGTTCAACAATGATTTTGAAACCCGCGAATTCCTGCAAAGCACCGTATTGCGCCTTCAAAGCATGATTGACGGTTTAGGAAATGCGAAAATCTTGCATGATTTTGACAACTACCAAGCGTCCTTAACCGATTATGACTTTGCGAAATACAAGGCATCGACAAATGCGGTAGGATTTCAGACAAAGGTTGCCGAGATAGCACAGTTTTTCAATAGTGGTCCTCGACCAGCTAGTCCAGATGCTCCAACACCCTAATAAGTGCGTTTACCACGTCTGGAAGTCCGTTAATGGGGTCTCGAACTCCATTAACGGGGTCTAGAAGTGGTCAGATGGGCTTGTATAAGTGCATTAACGGGGTCTCGAAGTGCATAATTGGGGTTCTGAACCCCATAGACGGGGTCTCGAAGTGCATTAATGGGGTCTCGAACCCCATAGACGGGGTTCTGAACCCCATAATTGGGGTTATATAACGTGGTAAACGGGGTTTTGAACGTGGTAAACGGGGTTGTACAACGTGGTAAACGGAGTTCGGAACGTGGTAAACGGGGTTTAGAACGAGGTTTATGGGGTTATTTGAAGAAATAGAATAAACAGGGAAGCCGAAAAATGTAACAAAGAGTAGGGGAAATAAAAAATAGAAATTATGGCAGTTACAATTGAAAGTATTAAAATTCTACAAGATTATTTATCGGGTGTTTTGGTTAGAGCTAATCATCATGCTCAAAATGTTGACAATATAGCTTTAGCAATTGCGGGAGGCATTATTTGGAGAACGACTAATAAAATAAAAGTTCTGTCCAGAGAGGGAGAAATGAAAAATGTCTTATGGCTTGAAGTAAATAGCAGAACACTTTGCTTTGTATATGACCATTCAAAAGGGAATATTGACGTAAGAGAAAGAACCATTCAAGGAGATGTTATAGAATCTTTTAATAATGACACTCCTTTAATTGAAATAAAAACTTTTTTTAAAAATTTATAAAAAAATAAAATGACAGTAAAAAACATCGTGTTACATCAAATAATTAAGGAATTAAGAGGCAAACCATCTTCAAATCTTTCTAGAAAATTGATTACAAATTCATCTACTGTGGATGAATTTGTAGAAAAACTAATCAAAAACTATTCTTCAAAAAATCCAACTCAAGGAAGTTTCAAAGAAGGGGAAGATAATTTTCCTTTTCAAAAAAAGATTAAAACTTATTTTATAGATAAGGACTTTTTGAAGTTCTCAACAGATGCAATGAAAATTCTTGAAAAAGAAATTAATATTGCTACAACAACTGGAGGTTATGTTATTTTTGTTCATTACGAAGATAAAAAAACTGATTTTATAATTACCGCCATGCTCGATAAATCAGCACAATTTACGGTTAACGATAAGAATTTAGACATTGAAAAGTTAATGACATTAGATATTGAAAAACTCGCAAGAGCTAATAGATTAAATGTTAATAGATGGAGAAACAAAGAAGTCCAATATCTCTCTTTTATAAAAGGAACAAGAGAAATATCTCAATACTTTTTAGATTTTATAGGCTCAACAGATATCACTTCATCTAAAGAAAATTTAAAAATAATGAAAGATACTATTGATAAATATATAAGAACTCAAAATATAAGAGGTGTAAAGAAAGAGAAAATTAGAGAAAATATATCAAATTATCTAACTAAATGCTTTAAAAATGAATTAGAAGTTGAAGTAGACTCGATTTCATCGTTAATTAATAATGAAAGCCCGAATGATTTTAAAACATATATATCCGAAAATGAAATCGAAGTAAGTGATAAAATAAAAATATATAAGAAAGCAGATTTTGAAGTGTTTGTAAGAAATAGAATTAAGGAGCCTGGGTATACTTTGATTTTTGACAAAGGATTGAGAAATAATAAAATTACAAGGGAGGGAAACAATATTACTATTCATAATATTCCAAAAGAATCATTGGATTTAGCTTTTGAAACAGAAGATTATGAGAAAAAATAATTTAGAATGTACGATTTTATTAATAAATAGAATAACTGGATACAACAGAGATAATAGCTATATATATGGTTCTATTGTCAATCTAACTGAAGATGATTTAGAATATTTGTCTATTTTAATTGATAGTAAATTAATAGAAATTTCTGATCCAGAAACTAAATCAAATATTGATGTACAAATAATAAAAAATTATTTAGTTAATGAAATTTCAATTGATTTTAAGATTAGTGATGTAACAAATTATTATGAAACAATTGAAGAATTTATTAATAGCAATAAATATAAAATAATTACAAATGATTATTTTATCAAAGAATTAGATTATAGAGCTAATAACTCCGAGAATTCTTTAATAAAAAACTACGAAACAAATTTAGTATTAATTAATTTTCTTACAGAGATTTGTGATTATGAAAAACCATTAGGTATTAATTTAAAACTATTTTATTATAGGGCTGGAAATGGAATAGAATTAGATATTGATTATAACTTTGATGATTTAAAAAAAATTAACTTTTCAATTGATAAAAAATTTATTTCTAAAATTATAAAACCTTCAAATAAAAGTGTAAGAAAACAACTTTTCATAAATGAACTAATTAATTTTCTTGATAAAAATGGTAATTCTTATCAAAAATTAATTGAAGGCTGGGAAGTACTTCTGTCAAATTATGACATTAGCTATTCTCTATTTCTATCTGGCTTTACTTTTGATAAAATAAAAAATTCATCTACAGAATATTTTCAAAATATTGTAGATAGAATTTATGACTCAATTGCTAAAGCATCTAACTATATTTTTGGAGTTCCAATTGGATTTATTTTTCTTCTTAATAATTTTGATTTTAAAGGTGAGTCCATACTTAAAAATTTAGTTGTATTAATACTTGGAATTGTCTTTTTTATTATGATTTGGTTCATTTTATTCAAAAATATAACTCAATCAATTAAAGCAATAGAAAAAGATTTACAAAAATTTTTAGATAAAATTAAAAACACAACTGAATTAAATGAGATACATAAAGAATTAGAAACATTTAAAGACATTGATTTAAAAAATCAATATGGAAAAATAGATTTAGTAAAAATATTAACCACAATAATTTTCTTAATATTTTGTTTAACATATTTATACATATTTATAGACTTAAGTATCTTTTTAATATAGATAAAAACTCTGCTCCACGAAGTGTTCTATAAAAATTAAAAGTTCTTAAAGGTCGGGATTGCTGTGGGAAGTCTCCCGACATCGTGCCCGATAAACATAAAAAACTAAATGATACTATACAACAACCCCAGATGGTTCGGATATGTCCCCACATCGGATAGTGCGGATTTATAGCTTAACTGAACAAATAAAAAATAAAATAAATTATTATGACAAGACAAAATATAGTTTCTACAAATTTAAAAAGTGTTGGTTATGAAGACGGTACATTAGAAGTAGAATTTAAAACTTTTTCAATTTACCAATATTATAATGTACCTGAAAGCATTTATTTTAGGCTTTTAAATGCTGTTTCAAAAGGAACTTTTCTTAATACTTATATTAAAGATAGGTATAGATGTAGAAAGATTAGATAACCCCGATCGCTCGGATATACAAATCACTCTCGTTAAGGATAGCGCAGAATTGCATTCTGTGCCCAAAATCGAGAGCAGGTAAAACCAAAAAAATCCTTGCAATCGGGGTGCTGTGGATGCGAAATGAGATTGCTTCGTGCCTCGCAATGACAGCCGCGTCGTGCCTGTCATTGCGAGTGGAACAAAGTGGAGCGTGGCAATCTGTTGGTGGTAAGGATGTGTTATGCCAAAGCTAAAGCATTGGGGTACTATATGGGTCGAACCGCTGGTTCTTGCACACGTTGTGATGGTAGCATTAGGTTATCTGTGTGGGCTATCCCCAAAGCTAAAGCATTGGGTTACTATATGCTCCGAGCCGATGGCTCTTATTCGTGGAGTGTGAGAGTCCCGTAGGGATGGTATATATGGTAACTATGGACTTTAGTCCGTTGGTGTAGCATAGGAAGAGCCGCTAGTAGAGTCACTAACACGTATGAGTCCCGTAGGGATGATCCATATAGTAACAATGGGCTTGAGTCCTTTGGAAAAACATGAAAATAATAAATAGGGCAAATACCAGATGTATCTAATCCGTCCCCACAAAGACAAAAAAAACACCTACAAGGTTTTTGAAACCTTGCAGGATTAGAAAGGCGAATAAACCGAGATAGTGCGGATATACAATTGACACTTTAATAACTTAAACAACCAAAATAAATGGCAGACACTACAGACGAAGAAAATTTAAATACTCCGACAGATAATCAAGCGGAAAACCCTTCAAACGAAATTACTCCTATTAATTACACGGAGAATAGTAACTCAAATCAAGAAAATAAAAATATGGAAGTACATCATCATGCCCATGACCCTTCGGCTACTCATCATAAAAAAACTGGAAATCTTATTTCTGGGAATTTCTAATGTTGTTCCTTGCTGTGTTTTGTGGCTTTTTAGCAGAGTATCAGTTAGAACATAAGATAGAAAGAGACAGAGCATCAGAGCTTGCAGAGAGCTTTTATGCAGAACTAAAAGTAGATTCTGCAGCGGTAAAAAGTGCTATCTTGTTTATTGGAACTAAAGATAGTGCCTTACATTATTTAAAGCACCATATAAAGGACAGTAGCCTTACTAATGTTTCGAAAGAATTCTCTATTAATTATAGATATGGGCTTTTGGTTAACACCCCTGCAATTTTCGAACCCCGAGCTGCTATTCTCGATCTATTGATTAACTCGGGCTCTTTAAGATATTTTAAAAGTAAAGAGTTACAGATATTGACAATTGACCTGTCAATAGCCATACAAGAACTCGAGTCCCGAAATCAAAGAATAAAGTTATTTATAGCAAAAGATATGGATCCATTCACAATTCAACATTCGGATGAGGAATGGATGGACAAAATAAATGAACTTGGAGGATTCTGGAAATATCAAAAAAGTAATGTTATAATTCCTTTTCATTTTTATAACCCAGAGAAAGTAGACAAAGTTGCAGATATTAATCGTCTTGGAATATACTCCTTATTGTTAAAGCAGAACGCAACTCATTTTTACAAAAGATATGATTCGCTTAATAAAAAATTGCTTATAAATTTGCGTAAAGAATACAGATTACATTAAATAGTGATTGTCTAAGGTATAATTGCAGCTTGCTTACACCAGCTCTCCGAAGTGTTCTATAATAAATTAAACGTTCTTAAAGTCGGGATTGCTGTGGGAAGTCTCCCGACTTCGTACCCGATAAAACATAAAAAACTAAATGATACTATACAACAACACCGCTTTGCAGTTGCAACAGGTAAAAGAAAAGCCCTTTAAACTAGAAAGTGAAATTCAAAAGATATTTGAAAACAATCTTCAATTAATTATGGGGATGACAATGGTACGCTCTGAATTCACAATTAAAAACAAACGCATCGATACTTTGGCGTATGACAAACAAACCAATGCATTTATCATAATTGAATACAAACGAGATAAAAATTACAGTGTTGTAGATCAAGGCTTGACCTATTTGAATTTGATGCTTCAAAACAAAGCCGAATTTATATTAACCTACAACGAAACCCTAAAAGATACTTTGCACAGCAAAGATGTTGATTGGTCGCAATCGAGAGTGGCTTTTGTTTCGCCAAGTTTTACAGAAAACCAAATATCAGCAAGCGACTTTAAAGATTTCGGTATTGAGTTATGGGAAGTAAAACAGTTTGACAATGCTACAATTAGCATCAATAGCATAAAGAAAAGTACTAGTGCGCCCAGTATAAAACCACTTCTAGAAAACAATGACAAACTGAAAGATATAAAAGAAAACATTAAGGTTTTCACCGAAGAAGACCATTTTAATAATGGCTCGGAGGCTTCCATTGAATTGTATGAAAAGGTAAAAGCATCTATATTAAATCTGGCAGACAACATCGAAATAAAACCCCAAAAATACTATATCGCTTTCAAGAAAGGAAATAACATTTCGGATATTGAAATACAGAAAAAAGGATTAAAGATTTTTATCAATGCTAAAATAGGAAATATAAACGACCCGAAAAGCGTGTTGAAAGATGTTTCAAACATTGGACATCAGGGCAATGGAGATTATCAAATTCAGATTGTCAACGATGATGATTTGGAGTATATAATGAATTTGATAAAACAGGTGTTACGGTAAGTGCGGAGTAAAAATATAAATTCTTCCTTTTTTAACTAACTAATATTTATACTTAATTTTTATCACTCCACAGGTTTTGGGATTGATTCTTGATTCCTTCCTTCTCGGGGCTGGGGGGAGGAAAAAACAAAAAACCCCGTTTTGTTAGAAACGGGGTTTTCAAAGAAAGGCGACGACATACTCTCCCACATAACTGCAGTACCATCTGCGCAGGCGGGCTTAACTTCTCTGTTCGGGATGGGAAGAGGTGAGCCCCGCCGCAATAACCAC
>JBILPJ010000099.1:0-8466 GCA_044373975.1 Flavobacterium sp.
CAATTGCGCTGCATTTGTAAAAGGCACTGATTCATTTGAAGTACAACTTCCATTTCCAGAAGTAACTGTATAAGAAGTTCCCAAAGCAGCTCCACTTATACTTCCTCCAGCACCAACACTTGGTCCTATTGGTAAAAAAGTATAGGTATTGGTTGCAACATAATTCAACATTGTTGTAGTTCCATCAGCCGAACAAGTCGCAGGACTTAAAGTAAATGTTGGAATAGCTGGCGTTATCAATTGCGCTGCATTTGTAAAAGGCACTGATTCATTTGAAGTACAACTTCCATTTCCAGAAGTAACTGTATAAGAAGTTCCCAAAGCAGCTCCACTTATACTTCCTCCAGCACCAACACTTGGTCCTGTTGGTAAAAAAGTATAGGTATTGGTTGCAACATAATTCAACATTGTTGTAGTTCCATCAGCCGAACAAGTCGCAGCAGTTGTTGTCAAATTTGGCGTTAATATTATTGGATTAACCAAAACTATTGCCGCTGGGTTTGTATAAGAACAACTGTTATATCCAAGTAAAAGATTTGTATAACTACCCGCATTTAAACCAGAAATAATAATTTCTCCTGTTGCACTTGAAGTGAGAGATATTGGTGCAATTGGTGTTCCATCATCATTATAAGAAACGGCATAACTTACATTTGAAGCCAATCCAGAAATTGTTATACTACCATCGGAAGCATTACAAATTGTTGGGTTTGAACCTACAAATTGCGGTGTTTGTTGAATCGTGAAAGTTGAAATGTAATTCGTACCTCCATTATTTAGATAAATTAAATCAGAACAACCAGTAGTAGAAGTGTTTGAACCAGATACGTCATAATACACTTCTATTTTATAATTTCCAGGAGGAAATAATGTTAAATCAATTGGATAAGGAGAAGTAGAACTTACTGTTTGCCATTTTTGATCTCCTATATTACATGGTCCTCCAGAAGCAAATGTTCCTGAAACACAATTATCAAAGAACGTCAAAGGCAAAACAGTAAATGAACCTGCAGTTGATCCCTGTAAATAAATTCTATAATTTAAATTAACGCCACAAACATTTGAAGTAGCCGTTTTAAAAGTTTTTACTTCAGCTCCTCTAAATTTTAATGTTCCTGAATTTTGTGTATAAACTCCTAAATTAGTGTTTGGGAAAACATTTCCTGCGAGCCCGATTAAATCAGTCCCAGAACCAGTTGTATTAAAGAAATTAGCTGTTGCACAATTATCCAACCACACTGCTGAAGCAAATGTGTTAAAAGTACAAGTGCTTAAAACCTGAATATTCATAGTTGTTGTAGTAGCACATTGACCAGCTGTTGGTGTAAAAGTGTAAATTCCTGATGTGATATTATTTATTGCACTTGGACTCCAAGTTCCGCTAATTCCATTACTTGAAGTTAAAGGTAATGATGGCGGAGTTGTGCCAGAACAAAATTGTGAAATTAATGTAAATGATGGTGTTATGGCATCATTCACAACTACATTTATATTTTTTGTATCTGTACAACCTAAGCTATCTGTAACTAATACGGTGTAAATTCCATTCATTAAATTTGAAGCGTTTGAAATAATTGGATTTTTAAGAGTGCTAGTAAAACCGTTCGGCCCTGACCAAAGCCAAGAAACTCCAGCGTCAACAAATAAATTTAGATTAGACCCAGAACAGACCGGGCTATTACTTGACGCTATAGCATTTAACATACAATTACTGCAATTTACAGAAGCCCCTTCAATTTCTATATAAAATGGAGATATAGAACCACTATTACCATCTACAATAAAATAATAAGTTTGACCAATTGTTAATCCGCTTAAATTCAATTGATTATTTCCAGTAGATCCATTAACATATTGCGATGAAGTATACGTGTCATTGATCAGATCATCAGGACATCCACCAGCTAAAACAGAATTTGAAGAACTAACACATGGATTCGTTGCAGAACTTCTAATACCTAAAATTTGTAAATTATTGGAAATTCCTGAAATCGTAATTTTGGCATTTGTATTTTGCGCTATAAACTTGAACCACGCTGAGTTATTTATAGCTCCATTCCACGGACAGCCTGAAGTATTTGAATCAAACATATCCGAAGGTTGTGAGGTAAATCCATTATTAGAAGCAATAATAATTTGGGCAATTCCTAAACAAAATGGACTCGCACAGTTGTCATACGTTGTATTTGTAGTATAATCTTGAACTGTAAATGGAGTTTTAAAAACCAAATCAACTTTGTTAAATTTTGCCCCTGAAGAAACAGTAGATCCTTCTGTAATTGTTACCGTCCAATTCCCATTAGGATCAAGAGAATTGAAAGTTGAAAAGGCTCCAAATGACTTATAATATCCAACATCAAACGGTTGATATGAAGTATGGCTAGAAGGATATTTCAAATTAGGATTGTCTCTTAATTTTAAATTATATTCTCTAACGCTTGTATTATTTAGATTCCCATTATTAATTAATGTAAAAATAGTTCCAGTCGGAGAAGTTAAAGTTACTTTATATGATGAAGAATTAAATGTGCCGTCTGATTGGCTTCCCAAATGAATATTTACTTGCGCTAATTCAAAAACCCCAGAACTTAAATTTGGCAATCCATTCACAGATATTGTTTTGGAAAGAGATCCATTCCAGGAATTTTGAGCAGAAACAATATTGTTGGTGAAAGTTTGAGAAAATGCAGAAAAAGAAATCAATAATAATAGTAATAATTTTTTCATAGAAATGATATTTAGATTTAAAATTGGGGGCTTATTAAAAAAAAATGGTATTCAAACAAAATGATTTTTTTAATAAAAAATTAAAATATTTTTGCAAATTATACAATTTTTTATTGAATAAAAAAAATCACAGGTAATAAGTGGTCATATATGTAAATAAACGGTAATAATATCGATAAAATAAAAAACAAACGTTAATTTTGTATTAAAAAAATAATTCGATTATTACTATCATTAAATGAATTATTTGTCGTTTTTTTTATAGAATTTTAAAAAACATGAAAAAACATATTTTTCAAACAAACAACCATAAATGTTTTGCATTTCATATCTTTGATTTTAAATTCGCAACATGCAACAACCATCAAACAAAAAAATTTACTTTGCCTCCGACCAACATTTTGGCGCACCAACTCCCGAATTAAGTTTTCCAAGAGAACAAAAATTTGTGTCGTGGCTTGACGAAATTAAAGTGGATGCAGAAGCCATTTTTTTATTAGGTGATTTATTCGATTTTTGGTTTGAATATAAAACCGTAGTCCCAAAGGGATTTGTTCGTGTTTTAGGAAAATTAGCTGAAATTCGGGATAGTGGAATTCCTATTTATTTCTTTGTTGGAAACCATGATTTGTGGATGGATGACTATTTTCAGAAGGAACTTAATATCCCTGTTTACCACGATAATAAAGAATTTACTTTTGGTAATAAAACCTTTTTAATTGGTCATGGCGATGGAAAAGGCCCCGGAGATAATGGGTATAAAAGAATGAAACGAGTTTTTACAAATCCTTTCTCAAAAGCTTTGTTTCGCTGGTTGCATCCTGATATTGGTGTGAAATTAGCCCAATATTTATCCGTGAAAAACAAACTGATTTCAGGCGTTGAAGACGTGAAATTCCTTGGTGAAGAAAACGAATGGCTAGTACTTTATGCTAAAAGAAAATTGGAAACGATACATTACAATTATTTTATTTTTGGGCACCGTCATTTGCCAATGAAAATATCAGTGGGGGAAAATGCGGAATATGTAAATTTGGGCGATTGGATTGGCTATTTTACATATGGCGTTTTTGATGGAGATAATTTTGAAATTAAGAAGTTTGAAAAATAAACTTACTTCTCGTGTTCGTCAATGTCTTCTTGTAAATCTAATTTTCTGAATGTTGGTGATGCAAAACCTGTAAATAACACAATAATCAGTGTCATTGTTCCTCCAAAAACTACCGAAGTAACTGTTCCCATTAATTTTGCAGTCAAACCGCTTTCAAAAGCACCAAGTTCATTAGAAGATCCTACAAAAATAGAATTCACAGCCGCTACACGTCCTCGCATATGGTCAGGGGTTTTTAATTGTAAAATCGTTTGGCGAATAACTACCGAAATTCCATCTACAACTCCACTAAAAAACAATGCAATTACGGAAAGCCAAAAAATTGTGGAAATTCCGAATACGATAATGCAAATTCCAAAAGCAAAAATCGAAAATAGCAGCTTCATTCCTGCATTTTTATTCAAAGGAACATACGCCGAAATAAACATAATTATAAATGCCCCTAAAGCGGGAGCGGCACGTAAAACTCCAAATCCCTCGGGACCAACTTTCAAAATATCTTGAGCATAAATTGGCAAAAGTGCCACTGCCCCACCGAAAAGAACCGCCGTCATATCTAAAGATAAAGCGCCTAAAATGGTTTTATTATTGTAAACAAATTTCACACCTTCTTTCAAACTTTGCATAATTGGCTCCCCAATTTTAGGGTTTAGAATTGGTTTTGTACTAATTTGGCTTAAAGCTATTATTGCCAAAACAGAACATCCCAAAACGGAACACATTGACCAATGAACCCCAATTAAAGTTATTGAAAAACCAGCTACTGCAGGGCCTAAAACAGAACTTATTTGCCAAACAGAACTGCTCCAAGTTGCAGCATTTGAATATACTTTTTTAGGAACTATTAATGATAAAAGCGAGAATATTGTTGGCCCTAGAAAGGCACGAACCAATCCGCCAAGAAAAACTAAAAAGTAAATGGAATATAAAATAACTGTGGAAGAATAGTTGCTTTTGAAAGGCGGCCAAGTCAGAAGAAACAAACCGAAACTAATTATTAAAAACCCTAAAATGCATTTCAACAACAATCCTTTTTTTTCATTTTGATCTACAATATGACCTGCAAATAAAGCCATCGAAATTGCAGGAACAACTTCCATTAAACCAACAATTCCAAGTGAAAGCGCACTTTTTGTTAAGCTATAAACTTCCCATTCAATAACGATGAATTGCATCGACCATCCAAAAACCATAACAAACCGAAGCAGTAAAAAAATATTAAATTCTTTGTAACGCAAGGCTGCATAAGGATCATTCTTCTTCATATTCTTTATAAAACGATTATTTAATATCTCTCAATCTTAATTGAATGGTAACTTTTCCATTCCACTCATTTTCATCTAAACAATATACGGCATCAAAGGGTTTTTTATCGGTAACCAAATTGATTTTATTTCCCAATCCAAAACCAATTGCCGCAATTCCTTCTGAATTATTTTGCTTTAAAAATAGTTTTAAATGTGCTTCTTCAGAACCCATATTTTTTGGATAACCCGTATCATTTACATTTTTTGAAATGAAAATTGGCGTCATATTTAAAGGTCCAAAAGGTTCAAATTGTTTCAAAATCCGAATTAATTTAGGTGTAATTTCTGTAAAATCAAGTTCTGCATCAATGGATATTTCAGGCAATAACATATCAGGATGAATGGTTTCTGATACTACTTTTTCAAATGCTTTTTTGAAATCGGGATAGTTTTCTTCCTTTAATGTCATTCCCGCAGCATACATATGACCGCCAAATTGCTCCAAATGTTCCGAACACGCTTCCAAAGCATTATAGACATCAAATCCTTTTACAGATCGTGCCGAAGCCGCTAATTTATCACCGCTTTTCGTGAAAACTAAAGTTGGTCGATAATGCGTTTCTATCAATCGTGATGCAACAATTCCAATCACGCCTTTATGCCAATCTTCTTGGTAAACAACCGTTGTAAAGCCAACAATTTCGTCATTTTCGACTATTTGCGAAAGCGCTTCAATGGTGATTTGTTTGTCTAATTCTTTTCGGTCGGAATTGTATTTTTCAATTTCTGAAGCAAATTGTTGTGCTTGTTCAAAATCAAATTCCGACAATAATTCAACTGCGTGATTGCCGTGTTTTATTCTTCCTGCGGCATTAATTCTTGGCGCAATTATAAATACAACATCGGTAATATCGAGTGTTTGTTTTTTTATTTGATGAATCAAAGCCTTAATTCCTGGTCGTGGATCTGAGTTGATGACTTGCAATCCAAAATAGGCTAAAACCCTATTTTCCCCTGTCATTGGAACAATATCTGCAGCAATTGCAGTCGCCACTAAATCAAGATAGGGCATTAAATCTTCTATGGTTTGATTTCTGTTTTCGCCCAAAGCTTGAATCAATTTGAAGCCAATTCCGCAACCACATAATTCGTCATAAGGATAGGAACAATCGTCTCTTTTTGGATCTAAAACCGCTACTGCGTCTGGCAAAAATTCTCCTGGTCGGTGGTGATCGCAAATGATAAAATCGATGTTTCGCTCTTTGGCATAAGCCACGTGATCAATAGATTTTATACCACAATCTAAGGCAATAATTAATGAAAATTCATTGTCGTCGGCAAAGTCAATTCCCTTGAAAGAAATTCCGTAACCTTCGTCATAACGATCTGGAATGTAAGTGGCAACATCTGAATAATAGGTTTTTAAATAGGATGAAACCAATGAAACTGCGGTTGTTCCATCGACATCATAATCGCCAAAAACGAGAATTTTTTCTTGATTTGCAATCGCCAATTCAATTCTTGCAACGGCTTTATCCATATCTTTCATCAGAAATGGATTGTGCAAATGTTCTAATTTTGGACGGAAAAAATCTCTGGCTTCTTCGAACGTTTCAATGCCGCGTTGCACCAAAAGTGTGGCAACAAATTCTTCGACATTCAAGGCTTGCGCCAAATGGGCAACTCTTTGAGAATCGGGTTGTGGTTTTAAAGTCCAACGCATATAATTTTATTTTGAATGGTTACTTAGTTATTGAACTTTACTGTAATTATTTAGAAGGTTTTCCTCCCACAATGACCACAATTTCGCCTTTAGGTGGTTTGTTTTCGAAATGAGTTAGCACTTCTCGAACGGTTCCCCGAATGTTTTCCTCGTGTAATTTTGACAATTCTCGAGAAACGCAAATTGGTCGGTCTTCACCAAAATAAGTGATAAATTCCGTTAAGGTTTTTACAAGTTTATGCGGTGAAACATACAAAATCATCGTTCTTGTTTCTTCGGCTAACGCTAAATATCGGGTTTGTTTTCCTTTCTTGTCAGGCAAAAATCCTTCAAATACAAATTTGTCATTTGGCAGTCCGCTATTTACTAATGCTGGTACAAATGCTGTTGCGCCGGGCAAACATTCAACGGTTATTCCGTGTTCAACGCAAGCGCGAGTCAATAGAAATCCTGGGTCTGAAATCGCTGGTGTTCCTGCATCGGAAATCAATGCAATGGTATCGCCGGCTTTCAATCTTGAAATTAAATTCTCAATTGTTTTGTGCTCGTTGTGCATGTGATGGCTGTGCATGTGCGTGCCAATTTCAAAATGTTTAAGCAATTTCCCACTCGTTCTGGTGTCTTCTGCCAAAATCAAATCGACTTCTTTGAGAATTCGAATCGCACGAATGGTCATATCTTCGAGATTTCCAATGGGCGTGGGAACGATATATAATTTTGACATATTTAAAATAAATTTAGACGCTTTGGTTTTAATGTCTTAAAGCGCTGATTTTTTCCCCGCAAGTTTGTGTAAATTTGTGAAATCTGTGTTGACTTTTTCAAATTTCTGATGGGCTTTGTTCCATTAATTTGAAATAAAAATTTAGGCGAATTTCTTCTCTACAATTTCCATAAAACGGGCAACATAATCGTCTTTCCCTTCCCAATTATTATAATCAGGTTTTACCATATCTTCGATGAAATTTTCGGCTTCATCAAAAGTATCAAACGTACTTAATTGAGAAATTACTCGGTTTAAATCTTCGCTGCTTCCGCCAAATAATTGTTTTTCGAAAGCAATTTTATCGTTCAATCCAAATGAAATTGTTTTGGAAAAACTATCATTAATAGGATTCGATTTCTTTACTTCTGAAACAACTTCAGGCACTTCAATTTCTTCAACTTCTTCAGGTGCTGACATTTCAAAAGCAGGTGAAAAAACTTCTTCTTCTTCTTCTTCAATTTCAGGAATTTCTTCTGCTTCAACTTCCGTTTCTGTAATTGGTTCAATTGCTGCTTCTTCCGAAACTGTTGCGCTTTGTACACGCTCAAAAATTGGATCCGAATTGGAACCTAACATCTCTTCAAAAGAAATTTGTTTGGCTTCTTTTTTAGATTTTTTAGCTTCAAATTCAACTTCCTTTTCTTTGAATAATTCAAAATGAGGTTCAAAATCCGTTTTATCGTCAACTGCAGCAATTGGTTCTTCCGCTTCTTCCGTTATAATTTCTTCGCTTTCAGCAACTTCTTCTTCTAAAATTACATTTGGTTCTTCTTCAATTTCTTCAGAAACTACTTCTTTTTCTATTTCGGCTGCTGCCAATAAAACTTCGTCTTCGGCAATAATTTCTTCATTATCAAATGCAGACGCTACTAATTCTTCCATTTTTGAAAGA
>JBILPJ010000100.1:0-8453 GCA_044373975.1 Flavobacterium sp.
AAATATACGGATTCATCACGACGCATTTCCTCACTCATCGCTTCACAAATGGCTTCTCTAAATTGTATAGTTCTCATCTATTTATATGTTTTTCTTTAAATTTCTGATGCAAAAATAAAAATTTAATACCACTTATTTGCATAAATTTCTTTTAAATTATTTGGAGCTATTTCCTGCTTTCCACTATATCCTCGCCAAAAAGCGAGGGATGCCGTTGCAATCAGGGCTACGAAATCGATATAGTATTACCGTTTTTAGAAAAATTAATATGCATGCATAGTAAAATAAATGGAAATTAATTAGTAATTTAGTGCCCTAAAAAATCAGCATTTAAAACATACAAAAAATGAAAATATTAGTTTGCATCAGCCACGTTCCTGATACTACTTCAAAAATTAATTTTACCAATGGCGATTCTGAATTTGACACCAATGGCGTTCAATTTGTAATTAATCCAAACGATGAATTTGGTTTAACACGTGCCATTTGGTTTCAAGAACAACAAGGAGCAACGGTTACAGTTGTGAATGTTGGCGGTCCAGAAACCGAACCTACTTTAAGAAAAGCATTGGCGATTGGGGCAAATGAAGCAATTCGCATCAATGCCAATCCAACTGACGGCTTTTACGTTGCAAAACAATTAGCCGAAGTCATTAAAAATGGTGGCTACGATTTGATTATTGCGGGAAAAGAATCCTTAGATTATAATGGAGGAATGGTTCCGGGAATGGTAGCAGGATTATTGGGATATAACTTCCTAAATTCTTGTGTGAGCCTAACTGTAGAAGGAAATTCAGCAACAGCATCAAGAGAAATCGATGGTGGAAAAGAAACTGTTTCCACTTCTTTACCTCTAATTATTGGAGGACAAAAAGGATTGGTTGAAGAAAAAGATTTGCGTATTCCAAATATGAGAGGCATTATGACAGCAAGAACTAAAGTACTTACTATTTTAGAACCTGTTGCAGCTTCATCGGAAACAAAAGCTATAAAATTTGAAAAACCAGCACCAAGATCAGCCGTGAAATTAGTAAGTGCCGATAATTTGGACGAATTAATCAATTTATTACACAACGAGGCGAAAGTTATTTAAGAAGAAGAAAAAATATTATAAATTTTAAATTATAAATGTTGAATTGGCTTTTCAAAACATTTAAAATTCAAAATTCAAAATTTAAAATAATAAAAAATGTCAATATTAATTTACGCAGAATCTGCTCCCGACGCTTCGGGAGGAAAATTTAAAAAAGTAGCATTCGAATTGGCTTCTTATGCTAAAAAAGTAGCGGAATCATTAGGAACAACTGTAACGGCAATTACTATAAATGCTGGTGATGTTTCTGAATTATCAAATTATGGAGTCGATAAAGTATTGAAAGTAAACAACGATAAATTATCAGGTTTTACTGCAAAAGCTTACGCAGATGCAATCAAACAAGCGGCACAAAAAGAAAATGCACAAATTATAGTTTTATCATCAACAACTGATAGTTTGTATTTGGCACCTTTAGTATCTGTGGCGTTAGAAGCAGGTTTCGCTTCCAATGTTGTTGGACTTCCGGTGAGCATTTCGCCATTTCAAGTAAAAAGAACCGCTTTTTCAAACAAAGCATTCAACACAACTGAAATTGCAACCCCTATAAAAATATTGAGTATTTCAAAAAATTCGTATGGAATATTCGAAAATGCTTCTTCATTAACACAAGAAGATTTCAATCCAACAATTGACGATGCCGATTTTGGAGTGAAAGTAGTTTCTGTTGAAAAAGCATCAGGAAAAGTTACCATTGCCGATGCGGATGTCGTTGTTTCTGCTGGTCGAGGACTAAAAGGCCCTGAAAATTGGGGAATGATTGAAGAATTAGCCTCTGTTTTAGGAGCTGCAACCGCTTGTTCAAAACCAGTTTCCGATTTGGGTTGGAGATCTCACGGAGAACACGTTGGACAAACGGGAAAACCAGTAGCTGCGAACTTATATATTGCAATTGGAATTTCTGGAGCCATCCAACACATAGCTGGAATTAACTCATCAAAAGTGAAAGTAGTAATCAATACAGATGCCGAAGCCCCATTCTTCAAAGTTGCAGATTATGGAATTGTAGGTGATGCATTTGAAATCGTACCTCAATTAATCGAAAAATTTAAAGCATTTAAAGCGAATAATTAAATCGTTTAAAACACTAAAAAATACAAGGTTGTCTGAATAAATTTATTATTTAGACAACCTTTTTTGGTTTTATAACCGCATTTTCTTTGTAACTTTATACAATACATTGTACTTTTGCAACTATGAGCTTAGTAAAACTAACAATTAAGGGAATTTCATACAGTCAAACTCAAAATGGCGCTTACGCCTTGATTTTGAACGAAGTGGATGGAGATCGAAAACTACCGATTGTAATTGGGGCTTTCGAAGCACAATCTATTGCCATTGCTTTAGAAAAAGAAATCAAACCCCCTCGCCCGCTCACGCACGATTTATTCAAAAATTTTGCGGAACGTTTTGATATTGTGGTCAAACAAATTATCATTCATAAATTAGTTGATGGTGTTTTTTATTCAAGCATCATTTGCGAAAGAGACAAAATTGAAGAAATCATTGATGCACGAACTTCAGATGCAATTGCTTTGGCATTGAGATTTAACGCACCAATATTTACCTATAAAAACATACTTGATAAAGCGGGGATTTATTTGAAAACCAATTTATTAGACAACGACAGAAGTTCACAAGAAATTGATGATGTATTATCAAATCCAGATACTTTTGGAATTGAAGACAATGCAGTTTCTGGAAGCATTTATTCCAAAAATAGTATGTCCGAATTAACAGATTTATTAGATGCCGCCGTAGAAAAAGAGGATTACAGGGAAGCTGCAAAAATTAGAGACGAAATTTCAAAAAGAGAATAGTGAAAATTGTTTAATCGTGGATTTGTTTAATCGTTAATTCGTTTAAATGTGATTTAAATACCGATTAAAAGATTGCTACGACCAACCAAATAAACCAAGAATGAAGCAATATTTAGACTTAGTACAACACGTTTTAGATAACGGAACACAAAAAGGAGACCGCACGGGAACAGGAACAAAAAGCGTTTTTGGATATCAAATGCGATTCGATTTAAGCGAAGGTTTTCCGATGGTAACTACCAAAAAATTACATCTAAAATCTATTGTTCACGAGTTGCTTTGGTTTTTAAAAGGTGAAACAAATATTGAATATCTTCAAGAAAATGGCGTTAAAATTTGGGATGAATGGGCAAATGAATCAGGTGATTTAGGCCCTGTTTATGGACACCAATGGCGCAATTGGAATAGCGAAGAAATTGACCAAATTACAGAATTAATTGATACTTTAAAAAACAATCCGAACAGCCGTAGAATGTTAGTATCGGCGTGGAATCCGAGTGTTTTACCAGATACTACAAAATCTTTTGCGGAGAATGTAGCCAATGGAAAAGTAGCTTTACCGCCGTGTCACGCCTTTTTTCAATTTTATGTTTCCGAAGGTAAATTATCGTGTCAATTGTATCAAAGAAGTGCCGATATATTTTTGGGAGTTCCTTTTAACATTGCTTCCTACGCTTTATTTACAATGATGATTGCTCAAGTATGCAATTTAGAAGTTGGAGAATTCATCCATACTTTTGGCGATGCGCATATTTATAATAATCATTTTGAACAAGTAGAATTGCAACTTTCGAGAGAAACAAGAGAATTGCCAAAAATGATATTAAATCCTGAAATAAAAAATATTTTTGATTTCAAATTTGAAGATTTTAATCTAGAAGGATACGATCCACATCCAGGAATTCGTGGGGCTGTAGCGGTTTAAATTCGATTTAAACCTATATTAATTCCGAAATAATATCTCTATTTTCTGGCAATGAACCAATGTTTTGAAGTTTGATACTTGCTAATTTTTGAGCAATCGTAATACATTCTTCAAAGTTTTTATTTTTTAATATTGCAAATAAAAATCCTGCCCAAAACGCATCACCTGCGCCAGTTACATCTTTAATTTCTTGTAATTGCTGTGCTTCTTGAAAGTATATTCCTTGCTTTTTATCAGATAATTTTACACCGTCTTTTCCTTTAGTTAAACAAACTGTCGAAACTCCGAGATTATGAAAATAGTCAAAAATAAATTCATCGGATTTGGTTTCTTCAAATAATCTAAAACAATCATCATCACTGAGTTTTACTAATGGATTTAATGCCAAATATTCAACTAATGTTGCATACGCTTCTGTTCGACTTTCCCAAATTTTTTCAGAAAAATTAATATCAATACTCAATTGAAGCCCTAATTCTTTCGCTTTTTTAGCGCTATTTAAAATGGTAGTTCGTGCTGGTTCTTTGCTCAAAGCAAAACAAGTAGTGTGAAAAATCTTTGCATTTGCTAACATTTCATCTGGAAGCTGTTCCATCAAAATTTCGGAATCTGCATGTCTGAAAGGAATAAATTCTGGTGTTTCTTTAGATTTAGAGACAAATATTACAGAAGATGGTTGCGTAGTTGATTTTCTAAAATAAGTGGTATTCACTTTATTAGATTCCAAACTCTCTACTATAAAATTACCTAAACCATCATTCCCTCCTGTTGCAACAAGTGCCACATTCAATCCAAGACGAGTAGCATTTACTGCCACATTTGTCGGTGAACCACCTAAAAAACGTTGAAAATTTTTAGTTTTTTCAATTGTAGTAAGTTCGTGTCCAATGAAGTCGATAATAACTTCGCCAACACAAATTATGTCTGTTAAAGTTTTCAATTAAGATAAAAATTTAAAATTAGTATGTAAGTTTTGATGCAAGAAAACGGCTGCGGCTGCACTCCAAGCGCAAAATGCAACTCCGTTTGGCTTTGAAGTTTTAGTATTGAAATTTTCAAAAAAACTAAAATTCTCCATTTCGTTCGCATTATTAATTGAATTTAAAACTTGCGATGCGTTTTCTTTTTGATTTTTCGATAGCAATGCCAAACCATAAAATCCATTCACCATTGACCAACTTCCGCCGTTATGAAATTCATACGGATAATTGCGAAACTCATATTTGCAATTGTTTTTCAACAAATTCCAATCTAAATCAGATTCTAGAATTGGAGGCCAAAAAGCAGGAATTAATTTTAAGTCTGTATTGTTTTTAATGGTTTCAAAAGTCTTTAAAATTTCATTTTGAAAGTCATCAGAACCTATATTCAGGAGTAAAACTAAAGCATTTGCAAAAGCATCAAACTGTGTTTTATATCCAGCTGGCGAAAATGAACACGGCATAAAACCTTTGAACTGTAATTCATTATAGGCTCTTTCGTGGTATTTCGGAACAATCTCATTTGGCGTGAAATTAACCACAATTTGATGTTCTATCTTTTCACTTTTAGAAGAAATTTCTTCGTTTTTTTGAAAGTAATTATAACTTCTCAAAGCCCAAACTCTCAATAATTGATCGTATAAAACATAACCATCAGTAATATATTCGTCAGCCCAATTTCCAGAAAGTGGCACATAAATAAGATGTTGATTATTAAATTCCCAAGCTTCTAAAAGATGTAAACATTTTTGAATATTGGATTCGTATTTTAAAATAATAGAATTGTCATTTTTATAAAAAGCAAATTGACAAATTCCGATTACAAACCAAGTAACAGCGTCCACTCGACCTGCCAAACCTCCGTAACTAACTTGCGTTTCGGTTTCCGTAACCAAAACATTTGACGGAATTGTGCCGTTTTTGTGTTGGTTATTGGCTAATGTTTCAAGCGTTTTTTCGAAAGTGTTTATTAATTTTTCATCGCCTGACGCCAATGCAGCCAAACCACAAATGACACCGTCACGAGCCCAAACTCGTTTGTAATTTGACGTGTTTTCTGCACTTGCAAGAAATCCATTGGAAGACGAACATCTTTCAAGTAATTCTATCGCTTTGGTATAACTTATATTTTCCATTAGTCGACACTTTCTTTTTGCTTATTAACTGTAATGAAAAGCGTAAAAACGCCACCAAGAATTAGAAACAATCCTCCCAATCGAATCACATTTATAGGGTTTTTACCCAGTAAATCAAAGACAAAATATTGCATTGTAAAAATTTGTATAATCATTGGAATTACAATAAACATATTAAAAATACCCATATAAATTCCGATTTTACCTTTAGGAATTGAACCTGCTAAAAGTTGGTAAGGCATTGCTAACATTGAAGCCCAAGCAGTTCCTAAACCAAATGAATACAGATAAATAGTGCTTATTTTAATTGCATCACCGAAAGGATTCCACATCATAAAAAGTGTCGTTTCATTATTCAAATAGGGAATTGCAAGCAAGCCCAAACCACCCAATGTTAATGCAACAAAATGAACGCCTTTTGCACCAATTTTGTGTGCCAATGGAATTAATGCAAACGCAATCATAAAACAAATAATATTGTACGTTCCATTCAAATTTCCTGTCAACATTTGCGCATTTGCATAGCCATCAGTAGTTGCATCAGAAGTATTAAAAAGCGAAATTGATAACGCACCGGTAATATATTGCCAATAGCAAAACATTGCATACCACGTAAAAAACTTTACTGGAATGAGTTGTTTCATTGTTAACGGCATTTCTAAAAAGGCATTTTTAATATCTTTATAAATACGATATAAAATAGTTCCTTTGCTTTTTTCGATTTTCATTTCCTCCAATTCCTCAGCTGTTGGCGGAAATTCTTTTGTTGACAAAACAGTAACCAAAATAGAGACAATTGCCGCAAAAGAACCTATAAAAAATGCCCAATACGTGTAAGTAGGAATTCCGTTACTCATTTTATCTGTGATGGCTAGAAATCCGAAAGAGACTAAAATTGCAGGTGTAAAATTAGATAAAGTACTTCCCAATCCTGTGAAAAAACTCTGCATTAAAAACCCAATTGAGAATTGTTTGCTTGGTAATTTATCGGCTACAAAGGCACGATAGGGTTCCATTGCGATATTATTTGCAGCATCTAAAATCCAAAGTAAACTGGCTGCCATAAAAATTGAACTTGAGAATGGCATTGCAATTAATGCAACACTAGAAATTAAAGCACCTATTAAAAAGAAGGGTTTTCTACGTCCGAATTTTGGCGACCACGTTCCGTCACTTATTGCTCCAATAATAGGTTGTAAAACCAAACCTGTTATTGGACCAGCAAGCCAGAGCATTGGCAAACTTGCTTCGTCAGCTCCCAAATATTTATAAATAGCACTCATATTACTTTGTTGCAAACCAAAGCTAAATTGGATTCCAAAAAACCCGAAATTCATATTCCAGATTTGCCAAAAATTGAGTTTTACTTTTTTTATAGACATAATTATAAATTTATTAATAAAAACAATTCCTGCACCCTAAAAGTACAGGAATCGTTCTAACAAAAACAAAAATGAAATTTAATTAGAATCTATAAGTCAAAGCCATAGAAAGTGATCTTCCTGCAAATGGTCTTGCTCTTACATAATTCACTGTGTTTTCGGTAATACTTCCTTCTTCAACTTCAGTAATTGCTAAAGTATCCAAAAGATTATTTCCTGAAACATTTAATGATAATCCTTTAGTGATTCCAAATTCTACGAAACCATTAATTAAAACAAAACCATTCATAACCAATTGGTTGCTATCTTGAGCAAATGCTTTTGATTGTCCCAAAAAGCTTAATCCAAGAGAATTAGTTTTAGAAAATTTGTATGTTGGAATGAAACTGTACATTAATTTAGGCTGTCTTCTTGGTGCATTTCCTTCGTTTGCTCCTGAAGTAATTTCAGCTTTAGTATATGTTAAACCCCCACGTAAATCGAAATCTTTACTAACATTGTAAGCTGTTTCAATCTCTAATCCTAAAGATTTGTAATTATTTTGAGTTAAAACTGTTGGGTTTGTAGCTTCAAAACCTGATTGTTCGTCTGTCTTAGCATAGAAAAAAGTTCCATAAACGTATCCTTTTGAGAATTTACGTTTATAACCTAATTCAGCTTGAGCAAGATAATCTAAAGAATTAATCAAATCTCCGTTCAAATAAGATGCTTTTGGTCTTTCAAACAAAATACGATCTGCTTTTGCAGAAGCACCTTTGCTGTATCTAGCAAAAAATGATTGGTTGTCAGAAACTAAATAATTTGCACCCACAGAATAAGAAGTATAATTATAATCGTAATTTACAGCTGTTGTATTAGCAGTATTTACAGCAAAAACATTGGATTCAGGAGCAGAAATAATTCCGTCATTGTTAATATCATACTGAGATGAAGAACCACCTGCAAATGAACCAGTTACTTTCCCCATATCAAAACGAATTCCACCTTCGAAAGACAATTTATCGTTTGCATCAAATGAAACGTTAGCGTAAGGAGCGGAAACATTGTATTGTGTATCATAATTTCTCGCTAAATTCCCCCAAGCTGGAGTTCCATAAGCATACAAACCATTGTCAGA
>JBILPJ010000101.1:0-8430 GCA_044373975.1 Flavobacterium sp.
CACGCGCTTTTTTGGCAGCGTGTCGGGCTTGAGCAGCAAGAATAACTTTTTGAACAATGATACGAGCGTCATTTGGATTTTCTTCCAAATAGTTCTCAATCATATCTCCAACAGCTTGACTTACAGGCGAAACAACTTCTCTATTTCCTAATTTAGTTTTGGTTTGTCCTTCAAATTGAGGTTCTGCAACTTTCACCGAAATAATAGCTGTTAATCCTTCACGGAAATCATCTCCAGAAATTTCAAATTTCAATTTATCTAACATTCCAGATGAATCTGCATATTTTTTTAACGAACGAGTTAAACCAGTTCTAAAACCTTGCAAGTGCGTTCCACCTTCGTGTGTGTTGATATTATTTACATACGAAAAAATATTTTCCGTGTAACTTGTATTGTAGATTAAGGCAACCTCAACTGGAATTTCTCCTTTTTCAGAATCCATAGAAATTACGTGCGCAATAATTGGCTCCCGATTTCCATCTAAATAACGGATATATTCTTTTAAACCTTCCGTAGAATGAAATACTTCAGAAACAAATTTCCCGTCTTTATCCAACTCTCTTTTGTCTGTAAACGTAATCGTAATTCCTTTGTTAAGGTAAGACAATTCACGCATACGAGCCGACAAAGTATCATAAGAATACTCCACCGTTTGAGTGAAAATTGTAGGATCAGGATAAAAAGTAACAATCGTTCCTCTTTTGGTAGTTTCTCCAATTTGTTTTACTGGATATAACGATTTTCCTTTTTCATATTCTTGCTCGTAAACCTTACCATCACTACTATGAACCGTAGCTCTCAAGTGATTTGACAATGCATTTACAACAGAAACCCCAACACCGTGAAGTCCTCCAGAAACTTTATACGAATCTTTATCGAATTTACCTCCAGCACCAATTTTGGTCATTACAACTTCCAATGCCGAAACACCTTCTTTTTTATGAATTCCAACTGGAATACCACGACCGTTATCTTCAACAGTTATAGATCCATCTTCATTAATATCAACAATTATCGTGTCGCAATGACCTCCCATTGCCTCATCAATTGAGTTGTCAACCACCTCATAAACCAAGTGATGCAAACCTCTAACGCCAACATCTCCAATATACATCGATGGACGCATTCTTACGTGCTCCATTCCTTCTAATGCCTGAATACTATCTGCTGAATAACTATTTTTATTGATTTCTTCGCTCATATTAATGTAATTCTGAATATTTTTTTGTTTAACGTACAAATATATATAAACGAGATTTAATATTCCCTTAAATCACTCGTTTTAGTAGTGTAAGTTATTAACATATATCGGTTAATTACTCCTTATTATTATACCAATAAAAAAACGCTTACTAAAAGTAAGCGCTTTGGAAACAAATAGAAAATAAAAAAACTAACTAAATTACAACATTTGTTTTTGCTATATCGGTATCCGCTTTCACGTGTGCAGCATTCGCTCTTCCGCTTGGATCTTGGTTTTCTTGCCATTTTGGAATCCATTTTCTAACAGTTTGCGCCGCACTTACTTGTGGATAATATTTATGAAAAATAGTTCGGTAGAAATACGCTTCTTTGGTTGTTGGTGTATTATATGCAAATATCGAACCCGCAGCTTCCAATTCTTCATCGGTAACTTTTGACGAACAATAATCAATTAATTGATCAATCCAGTTGTACCCTACTCCATCTGAAAATTGCTCTTTTTGTCTCCACAAAACTTCAGCTGGCAAATACGGATTATCAGGTGTATCAAATGCTTTTCTTAGAATGTATTTTTCTTTTCCGTCATACGTTTTCGGCTGCTTTTCTTCCGCTTTAATTAACATTGCGACATCTAAAAATTCTTTATCTAAAAATGGAACTCTCGCTTCTAATCCGTGAGCCATTGTAGATTTATCAGCTCTTAATAAATCAGCAGTGAATAATTTTTGAACTCTTTCAATGGTTTCTTTTTGAAAATCTACCGTTGATGGCGCATTTCTAAAATACAAATAACCTCCAAAAATTTCATCGGCACCTTCACCAGATAAAACCACTTTTATTCCCAAATCAGTGATTGCTTTTGACAAGAAATACATTGGCGTACTGGCACGAATTGAAGTCACATCGTAGGTTTCTAAATGCCAAACCAACTTGTCTAAAATTTCAATTCCTTGCTCAATTGTAAAATGGATTTCGTGGTGTTCTGTTCCTAAATATTCAGCCACTTTTCTCGCTGCCATTGCATCGGGCGCATTTTCATCTAAACCTATCGAAAAAGAATGTAATTTTTTGCCGCTTTCCGCTAATAATCTGGAAGCTATTGCCGATGTCAATGACGAATCCAAACCTCCCGAAAGCAATACACCAATTGGCACATCACTCATTAATCTTTTGCGAGTAGCTTCTGTTAATGACGTTCTGATTAAATCCAAATCCAATTCGTGATTTGCTTTTAAATAATCTTCATATTCTGGGTTGTAATATTTTACAAATCCTGTTTTTTCTGTGTAGTAATGCCCTGGGGGAAATGTAGAGAACGTTTTGCATTGATCGGCAATTGGTTTCATTTCAGATGAAAAATAGGTACGACCTCTTTCGTCCAAACCATAATACAACGGTTTCACGCCCATTGGATCACGACCTGCGATATAATCGTCGCCATCTACAATTACAAATGCCCAATCTCCATCCAACATATTGCAAAAATCATATCCAAATTCTTCATATAAATGCACGATAACTTCCGAATCTGATTTGGTTCTGAAAGTATGGTGTTTCAAAATCCCATCTCTCAATTCTTGGTGGTTATAAATTTCCCCATTGTGAACCATCCAAGCCGTTTTTGAGCCCTGAATTGGTTGTCTTCCCGAATGCAAATCGATAATCGACAAGCGTTCGTGGCTCAAAATATGTCCGTTTTCTGTTATATGCAAATCACTTTCATCTGGTCCGCGATGCGACATTCTTTTAGAAAGTTTTTTTACTAACTCTTCTTCTTTTCCTTTTCCAATAATTGCTAAAATTCCACACATAATATACTTTTTTACTTCTGCAAATTTGAACATAATGATTCCTTATTAAAACCAAATAGAATTATTTAATTATAATAATAAACATAAATTTGTGTTTTTATGTAAATATGAAAGTAAAAGCAGCTGAAATCTATATTTGAAGTTACAGATTGTAAAAATCGGGCTTATGAAATGCTTTCGATGTGGTACTTTGTAGTATTAATTTCAAATTCAAAACCCACTTTATTCCCCATTAATTTAGTTCCCAGTGGCGATTGTGGCGATAAAGCAATAATATTTACTTGTTCGATGTTGATTTTCGTGAGCGCCAAACTCACATAAAGATAGATTCCATTGGCTTGAACCAAACTTCCCAAAGCAATTGTGGTATGCAATAAAGAGGAATCTATTTTATCTAAAACTGCTTTTTGGTCTAAAACTTCTTTGAGTTTATAATTGAGTTTTTCCTGTTCTATATGCATCATCGACAACGCGGTTTCGTGTTTGTCGCCCGCAGAACCTTTAGCATCATTTTTAGAATCTTCGGTTAATGCCGAAATCATATCCCGAAAAACATCTATTTTGTCTTGGACTTGCTGGGTGTAATGCTGATGGATTTTTTGTTTGAAAGTCATTTATTTTAGGTGCAAAGGTTTTAGGTGCAAAGGTACAAAGTTTCTAATCTTAGAGGATAAAACGTTATAAACAATGTAGAAATTACTTTAAACCAATTCTACCTTGAACTTTGCTCCTTTGAACCTTCTTCGCTTTGAACCTTTTTAAAAATCAAACTTATAGCTCGCTCCTAAAATCAATTGAAATCCTTGAACTGGATAATTCAACCATCTTTGATAAGCTTGATTTCCAATATTATTCAATTTCAAAAATCCTGTTAATCGCTCGCTGTGTTTGTATCCAACGTGTAAATTTGCATCGAAATAACTGGAAATCGTAATTGGTGATGGCGCAATTAAAGGCAAAATATCTGTGTTTACTTGCAAATCTTTTCTTTTACCAACGAAGAACACATTTGCACCAGCGTACCACTTTTTGTTGATAATTACATTCAAATTAGAACCCAATTTTAAAGAAGGCAAATTCCAAGCTTCTTGTTGATGATGCGTTGAATAACTGCTAAAAGTTCCGTTAATCCCGAAAGAAACTCTCTTTGAAAAATCAGCATTTAATTCGCCGAAAAAACGCACTGTTTTCATATCATCATATACAACTCCAAAAGAATTTCCGAATTCATAATCTTCATTGGCGCTATTTTCAGTAAAGTTATTGCTTTTAAATAACGCTTTATTTTTCTCATTTTGAAATGAACCTCTAATATTGTAACTCACCGCACTTGATAATTTCCCTTTCAATCCAGCAAAAATATCATATTGTTTGTCGGTTGGGGCAATCGCTAATGTTGGTGAAATATATGGATTTTCATTTGAGAAATCACGATATGAGTTTTGATCCAAACTTCCCTCTGCGCCCGTATAGAAAATCATAAAATCGCCCACCACTTTCAAGGAAGCATTTATTTGCGGATAGACGAACAATTTATTTTTACTATTTTCATTGTCAATGCTATAAAAAACAGCAGCTCCAGCATTTATCGACCAATCATTTTTATTGATTACCACACTTGGATGAACTCCGAAATTGGTGTATCCGTATTTTATAGCATTCGTTGTAAAAAATTCTTTTTCAAAACTTCCACCTAAATAATCAACTATAAAATTGGTCTTAATTTTTTCATCAAATGCATCAAATTCAAAAGACGGTTTTACATAAAATCTATTTTCTGATGAACCGCGTGCATCCCAAAAGCGATTGTATTTAAGGCTTCCTTCCTTGAAAAAACTATCATTTAAAGTGAATTTTGCACCAGCATAAAAATTATGAAACGTGTGCTGTGGGTTGATTCCTTCAATTATAGTAGAAGAAAAATTCTCAGGCAAACCGAACCAATTATAAACTTGATTTTGATAGCCTAAATCGGCATTCCAAGTCAAATTTTTCTGTTGATTTCCATAGGTCAAATCCAAAGAAGTCGTATAGAATTTATCATCCAATGCAACGCCTTTTATTCCGCCTTGAGACGAAAGATGGCGCAACATTCCTCCTACATATTCCGTATCGCTGATGTTTTCTGTCACGAATAGTTCCGCATTTAGCGTGGTATAATTTCCAAAACCCAACGTTAGGTAATTTTTAAATAATTTATCCGATTCTGATTTGTCCACATTTGCAGCTCTACCTTTTGAAGGCGTGAAAGTAGAAGCCACTGGAAAAGAAAAAATCGAATATTTAATCAATTCCTTTTTGGTATTGTCTTCATCCTCTAAAGCAGGTGTTTCCTTGACTTTAAAAGCATCTGAAATTGTTGGCGTATATGGTTTTACTACGTTTACAACTTCAGTTCCAATGTTTTCGTCTTTCTTTTGGGAAAAGGAAAATTGAGAAACTAAGATGAGACTAAAAGTTAATAGACGAAGACGAAAAGATGATAGACGAAGAGATGATAGACTCAATAGAGAAAGATTAAAAGATAATAGACGAAGAGATAATAGACCGGTAAATATGGGGTTTTTTGACATAAATTATTTATTTAATGTATTTTGAAATGACATTGTTGCTTTTTGAAATTCTTCTATTTTATTCTCAATATATTGTAATGATTCATCCGTTATGTATTTTTGACTATTTGCCAATATCAATTGCGTTTGAAGTTCAAATGACGAACCTAATGAAATATCGATAAAATGACTGAAAGATTTATTTGTCCGGCTTGAACCTTCAGCAATATTAGATGGCATAGAAACAGAACATCGATTCATTTGGCTCGCCAGTCCAAATTTTTCTGAACTTGGAAAACTCGCTGATACCTTAAATATTTCCTTTGCTAATTCCATTGCCATTTGCCAAATCTTTAGTTTTTTAAAATTATGTCTTTTAAATTCGCTCATATTTTATTTGTATCTACCTTAAATCAACAAAACATTTTATCAATTTCTAACTGTCTATTATCTATCCGTCTATTATCTTTTCGTCTATTTAATTACAGACGAATTCGTCTTAGCTTCTTCCGTTTTAATAACATCTAATTCCTTTTGTGCTTCTTCTACAACATCCGGAAATGCGATGAAATTCTTAATGACACTATCCAAAATATACGTCGCTTGGAAACTGTCTTTCAATCCATAGAAATTTTTCGCCATAACGACCAATCCTTTTGCACCAAAATATTTATAGCCCGAATAATCCTTGGTTAATTTTTGAACTACGGTATTGGATTCTTCAAATTTCGCATCAATATTTTTGAAATAGGCATCATAATATAACGCTTCAGCAGCCAATTCCCCTTTTGCAAGTGTCAATAATTTGGCGTAAGCCAGACGCGCTTTAGGTTCGTCATTAGAATTTATAGCGGAACGAGCAACGATAATTTGTGCGTCACTTTTTACTTTATTATCTGTTTTTGGGTTATTCAAAACCTTATCCGCATAAACTACGGCGTTCACATAATCCTTTTGTTCGTAATACGTTTTCATTAAATTGGCTTGTGCAAATGTGATGTTTTGAGGGAAATCAGCTTCTGTTTCCAAACGTTTTAAAATTGGAATCAACATCGAAAAATTATTAGATTTAGTATGAATTTGAGCCAATCTTGCCAAAGCTTGTTCCGTAAATTCATTCCTTGGTTTCGAAATAACAAAGTCATAATTGGCAACTGCATTTGATTCTAATCCATCCGCAAAATACGATTGTGCTAAATAGAAATTGGCGTTCAAAGCATGATTTCCATTAGGGAATTTTGAAACATAACTGCTAAATGCCGAAATAGATTGCTTGGTATTGTTCTGTAAATATTGTTTTTCGGCAGCTTCGTACGTGTCGTTATCTAATTCAGCATCAGTCACAGATACGAAATCCAAAGTTCGCACCCAAGACGCATATTCATCTACATTTCCATTATCTACATATATAATTCTGGCGGTCGAAACAGCTTCTAAAGCTTCTGGCGTTTTAGGATATTCTGCCGCCACTTTCTTGAATTTTCCAATCGCCAAATCGTCTTTTTCAGAATTATAATAAATTAATCCTTGTCGCAAAATTGCTTTTGAAGAATAAGAACCATTTTTAAATTCGCTAATTAATTGGTCGTACGTTTTAATTGCTAAATCCGATTTCTTTTCAGCTACATATGTATTTCCCAATTCAAATAAGGCATCATCACGGTATTGCGATTTTGAATAGGTTGCAATTAACTTATTCAAATCCTCAATTTTCTTGTCATTTTTAGATACAAATCCATAACTAATTGCTTTTTGAAAAGCCGCATAATCCGCATCGATACTTTTCAAATCAATCGCTTTATTATACGCATCCATTGCTGGCCAATACTTTGCCGAAACGAAACGGCTGTCACCCAAACGCAAATAAGAATCGTTCAATCTGATTTTGTCATCTTTCACTGCGTCAATTTGCGCTTGGAAAAAATTTCCTGCTTGTTCATATTCTTTTAATTTGAAATACGAATAAGCAATATTGTAATTTATATTTTTAAATTCGGTTGTGTTTTTAGCTTCTGCAAAACCTATAAATTGTTTGAAACTCAATAACGATTCATTGAAACTATCCAAAACAAATTCTGTTTCCCCTTTCCAAAACGTTGCCCGAGCGGTAAATTTTGGGTCTTTTTGTTCCCCAATAGATTTCTTGAACATTGCTAATGCTTCTTGGTAATTTCCATCGGTATATAATTCTAAACCTCTATAAAAAGTCACTTTTTGATACGCTTGTTTGTTGGCAAAACTTTTATTTTTTTCTAATAATTCTAATGCGCCTTTATAATTTTTTGATGTAATAAAGGAATTTATCAATAGTGTTTCAATATCAGTTTTGCTTGGGGAATTTGGATATTTATCTAAAAAAGCGGACAATACATCTGGAACACTTTGATATGAATTTCCAATATCATAACTTAATTTCGAATAATTTAAAGCGGCATCTTCTTGAATTTTTTTATCAAATACCATCTCCGAAGCATTTTTAAAAGCATTCAAAGCTTGTTGTTTTTTATCGGTTTTCAAATAACTTTGACCTAAATGATAATAGGCATTTTGAGCAACAAAGTCTTTGCCATCAATGATTTTATTGAATTGAGCAATGGCATTTTCAAAATCATTTTGCTGATAATAGGCAAATCCCAATTGGTAAAAATCGGTATTGTTCCATTTTCCTTTTTTACCTCTATATTCTTTCAAAAAAGGAATTGCTTTTTCGTATTGATTCAAATTAAAATAACTTTCGCCAATGATTTTATTCAATTCTGATTTTTCTAAAGCATTGGATTTTGCCATTGCAACCAAACCTAAATCAATTGCTTTTTGGAAATTTCCTAATTTGAAATTCATATCAGCCTGAAAATATGAAAGCT
>JBILPJ010000102.1:0-8266 GCA_044373975.1 Flavobacterium sp.
AACCATATCCAATTTGACTTCAACTGGCGCACCAACTAATTTTGAATAAGGCGAAGATTGCAACAATACTGTTTTCTTAATTCCATTTTTTAGAGTGTCAATTCCGCTTGCAAATTCAAACTTCACCGCATCAAGATTGCTAACAATTGGATGTTTTGACGATGGATAAATCATTGGCGAATAAAACCACGGAAATTGTGTGTATTGTGCGGCACTTCCTTTGTCGCCAGTGGCAAGAGCAATTGGTGTCGCCATAATATCTTTAACCAAATCAGGGTTGATTCTCACGCCATATTTAAACAACATATCATTCAAATTCAAGTCGTTTGGAAATGCCAAAGTCGTACCTGAATCATTATACAAACTGTCCATTTCCATATTCACTTGATCCACAAGCCACAGTGTTTTTCCACCGTTCATCACAAATTGATCCAAAACTAATTTCTCTTCATCAGAGAATTTTTCGGTTGGTTTTGCAATAATAGCCAAATCATAATTTTTTAAATACGACAAACTTTCATTCGGTTTTTTAGCTACTGAATCTAAAGTAAAAGTTCCGATGTAGTAATTTTCACGGACTTGCTTGATGAAATCAGCGATTAATAAATCGTGTAATTCACCGTTCCCTTTAATGATGGCAACCTTTTTTTCTTTTGCTTTAGCGATGGTATTGAACGCATTTGCAAAAGCATATTCCAAATGTTGTACCGAACTCACCACTTTTTCAGCCGTGGAAGCACCCATCATATTTTTTAACAACGGCACTTTCACACTTCGTCCGTGATAGGTTGCAATTGCCCACGGAAAAACCACTTCTTGCGTCTGTTTTCCCTTGTCGTCCAACGTTACATTTATTGGTGTTAAGCCACGATTCATAAACGATTGCATTATCGTATCTTTTTCTTCTTCGTTTTCCAATGGATTAACGAATTGAAAAACAATATTAGAATTATATGCTTTGAATTCTTCTAATAATTGTTGTGTTTCTGTTTGCAATTTCTTGAATTCACCAGGAAATTCGCCTTTTAAGAATACATCAATTATCAAAGGCTCTTTGATGTCTTGAATTATTTTTAAAGAAGTAGGCGAAAGAGTATATCTGTGGTCTTTTGTTAAATCAAAACGATGAAAAAACTGACTTCCAATCCCGTTTAAAACGAGTAGAATTACCACGGTAAATAAAACCGTTTTTAGATTATTTTTTTTAATTTGATTCATTACAATTTCAAAGATTTTAATTTAAAAACAGTAAGCGAAAGGAATAAAATAGTGATACTCACAAAATACAAAAGGTCGCGAGTGTCAATTACACCTCGACTCATACTCTTGAAATGGCTGTTCATTCCTAAATTTGAAATAATATTTTCGATGCTTGGAAGATACGTCGCAATTCCATCAAATCCGAAATAGAAGATGAAACATAAAAATACGGCAAGTAAAAACGCTACAATCTGATTGTCGGATAGCGTAGAAGTGAAAATTCCAATCGCCGAATATCCTGAAATTAAGAACAATAATCCAAAATAAGAACCAATAGTACTTCCCATATCGATGTTACCTTCGGGCATTCCAAGACTTGAAATTACATACACATATATAAAGGTGGGAATTATTGCAATTACAATCAAAAGTACGGCACCAAAAAACTTGCCATTCACAATTTGCCAAATACTTAATGGTTTTGTAAGTAATAATTCTAAGGTTCCTTGTTTCATTTCATCCGAAAAACTGCGCATCGTAACGGCAGGAATTAAGAAAATTAATATCCAAGGTGAAATCGTGAAAAACGGACTTAAATCGGCAAAACCAGAATTTAATATATTGTATTCGCCATCAAAAATCCAAAGGAATAATCCGTTTAGAATAAGGAAAATAGCGATAACTAAATAGCCAATTGGCGAACCAAAAAAGGATTTAATTTCTCTAAATAATAATGCTTTCATTTATGTTAATTCGTTGATTTGTTAATTTGGTTATTTGAAACTGATCACTCATTACTGTAAACTGACCACTTTATCGACGCTCCACGCTTCGGGTTTGTCATTGAATAATTTTTTTGTGAAAGTCCAAACGTCATAAAAAAGTTCGGAATTTCTATAATTTTCTAAATCTTGTTCGGTTTCCCAGTAACTGTAGGTAAAGAAAATACTTTTATTGGTTTTATCCTGATACAATTCAAGTAAACGATTTCCTTCGGCATTTCGTATTTTCTCCTTCATTATTTCGAAATTTTCTAAAAAGGTTGGAATATGTTCCTCGTGAAAACTCAATTTTACTATGCGTACGAACATTATTTTTTGTTTAAAGTTTAAAAGTTTAAAGTTGATTCGCAACAATAAACCTATATAAATTCAATTGTAATACTATCTCTATAATACAATCCCATCAGGCTTGAAGCACTTCCAACACTCAAAGGATTGCTTCTGAAAATTGCGATTTCGAGAAACCCAGCTTCGTTAAAAATTGCTAATTTATCGCCTTCGTAATTCTTAATCGGATATTTTCCTGCATTTGCAATATCAGAATATTTAGCCCAAATGTTCTTTATTGGACTCGATTTTTTCTGGTTTCGCTTTTGCAATAATGGAATTTCATACGGTCTTCCTTTGGCAACTTCCATAAAAAGTTTCTTCGTGATATTCGTAACTACATTTCCAAAATGATCAATATAAATTACATAACCCTTAATCGAATTTTTATCAGCAGCAACAACGGGTTGCAACTCTGTAACTTGTTTTATTGTGGTGATTTCTTTGCCAATAACACTCAACGAACCGCCTTTTGAAAGGTGACTTGCCACGGTTACAAATACATCTAAATCGGTTGCATCTTCCGATAATCTATCGTGAATATTGATGGCAACAATTTTCTGTGGAATAACTTTTTGCGAAAGCATACTTAGAATTCCATTATCGGCACAAATAAAAAAATGATCGTTCCATTGCATTGCAATATGTTGGTTTTCTTTATTCAATTCGGCATCAACACCAATGAGGTGCACCGTACCTTTTGGAAAACTCATATAGGCAGCGCCAATTATGTAACTTGCTTCTACCGTGTTAAATGGGTCGATATTATGTGAAATATCTACAATAGTAGCTTCGGAATTTTCGGTCAATATTTTACCTTTCAAAGCACCAACAAAGTGATCTTTGAGCCCGTAATCGGTAGTAAGGGTAATTATTGACATAAAATTGTTTATAACTAATGCAAGGATTTACAACTAATTTTCATTAAATTTGAAATGCAAAGTTAAAGCATTTTAATCTTTATTTAAACAGTAATTAAAAACAAAACCCATGAACAAATTATTTCTTATGCTTTTTCTTTTATTCGTCAATTTAAACTCTTTTTCACAAAAAATTAGTTACAAATCCAACGGAAACATCCAAAATTCTGAAAAGAAAATTATTTCGCCAAATGAAGTAAGAGTATTATTAAAGGATAACCAACAATTATTGGATAATTACAATGCCGGAAGAGATAAGAAAACAATTGGAAACGTCCTGCTCATTGGCGGTCCTTTGTTAATTGTTACAGATTTAATTTTAGGATTGACAGCCAATGTAGGTTTGCAAAACGGAAGTGAAAAAACGTATCCTTCAGTTTTAACGTATATAGGTTTTGCAGCAATAGCAATTGCCATTCCAGTTAAAATTGGATTTTCCAAGAAAATTAGAAATGTAGTTTCGGAATTCAATTCTCTTGATAAAGTTGGATTTGAGCCTAATGATAATAAGTTATATCTTATTTCTAATTCTAATGGAATTGGATTTAGATTGGCCTTAAATTAATAATAAAACCCTTATAAATTTGAACGAAAGAACAATCGAGCTCATCGACATCGCTCCAAAAGACTTTTGGGGCGCTCAAGACACTCATCTTGAAACAATTAAAAAGTATTACCCAAAGTTGAAAATTGTTGCCCGAGGAACAACAATCAAAGTTTTTGGTGAAAAAGATTCCCTTGATGAATTCGAAAAACGATTCAACCGATTGATGCTCCATTTCACCCGTTACAACAATATTGATTCCAATGTCATCGAAAGAGTCATCCAAAGCGATGTTCAAGACGACCGACGAATGGATTCCAAAGACAATATTTTGGTGCACGGCGTTGGTGGAAGAATTATCAAAGCAATGACTGCCAACCAGCAATTATTGGTGGATACCATTAACAAAAACGATATGGTATTTGCGGTTGGGCCTGCGGGAACTGGAAAAACCTATACTGGTGTGGCAATGGCGGTAAAAGCATTGAAAGAAAAGCAAGTCAAAAAAATCATTTTGACACGTCCTGCAGTCGAAGCGGGGGAAAATTTAGGGTTTCTTCCTGGCGATATGAAAGAGAAATTAGACCCGTATATGCAGCCTTTATACGATGCTTTGCGCGATATGTTACCCAACGAAAAACTCGAAGATTACATTTTGAAAGGAATAATCCAAATTGCCCCATTAGCATTTATGCGGGGACGAACCTTGGACGAAGCCTTTGTAATTCTTGACGAAGCGCAAAATACAACCCATTCTCAAATGAAAATGTTTTTGACCCGTATGGGAAAAAACGCCAAGTTCATGATTACAGGCGATCCTGGTCAAGTCGATTTGCCAAGACGCACTATTTCCGGACTCAAAGAAGCCTTATTGGTTTTGAAAGATGTCGATGGAATTGGGATAATTTATCTTGACGACAAAGACATTGTGCGCCACAGATTGGTAAAAAAAGTCATTGATGCCTACAAACAAATCGAGAATAACGATTAAAAAAGCTTCCTAAAAACCTAAAACCACTCCATTTTCAAAGTAGTTTTAGGTTTTTTTTTGGAGCAGAACATTTTTTAGTTTCCCTCACGATTCTTCCCGCTATCCGCTATATCCACGCCCAAAAGCGTGGGATACCGCTGCTATCGGGGCTACATTTCACGTTTATATTTTCATAAGAACTTTTGCAAAGCTGCGATACTTTTTATCATCGGACTAAAGTCCGACGTTACAAAATGGGTCATCCCTATGGGATTTCACCGTGTCTGAAGCGGCATTTACCACGTTCTATAACCCCATTAAAGTGGTTCTGAAGTACTTTTAATACGTCCTATAACCACTTTAAAGTGGTTCAAGACCACTTTTACCACGTTGCCTAACCCCATTAAAGTGGTTTGAGACCACTTTTACCACGTTACCTAACCACTTTAAAGTGGTTCAAGACCACTTTAAACACGTTGTCTAACCACTTTAAAGTAGTTCAAGACCACTTAAAAGTAGTTTAAGACCACTTAAAAGTACTTCCTAGTAGATATTGCGAATTTACAATCCCTGCCTTTTATGAAATTCTTTAATTTCGTGTTGAAACTTTTTATTTTTTTCTTCTTGTCTTTGTGGGGACATATCTGCCCGGTCGGGGGTGGCAAACTTCGTGACTGGATATTTTCGGTTTAAGATAAATTTCCCTGCGAAACGTAAACGTGAACTTACCACAAAATTCGCAATTGCGAGAAACGGCTGTTGGCAGATCGCCTTTTTTTTTCGTTTGTATTTCCGTACACTTTTTCATTTCTGCATTATTCTAATTTTCAACAATTTGCTTTAATTCACATAGGAAGTATAGAAAACTGCTAATAAAACTAAAAAAGTCAAAATAAATATTTTTAATAATGGAATTAGGTTTTGATAAAAACCCATTTCTATTTGGGGTCCAAAATTTATTAGGTGACTAACAATTTTGTTGTAATTTTTGTAAACTCGACCTTGTATCATAAATATTTTGTTATCCGACATTTTGAGATTAAATGTGTAATATTGGCCAAACTTGTCTGATGTTATCAATTCATTCCAACCTTCAATTTCTTTAAGTTTATATTCAAAGGTTTTTCGTTGTAGTATAAAGTTAAAATAGATTTTATCTTCCGTTATTGTAATTTCTTTTAATTCTATGAGCATAAAAATAGATACTGAGATTAAAAGTGAAATCAATGTTATAAAAAAGAACATTCCTCCAATTGGTAATTTTTCACTTTTTGATAAATTTATTTCGAATAGCCAAAAGAAAAATAATAAACCGAATATTATAAAAATAGGTGCTGTAATTACTAGAAAACCATATTTTGATTTTAATTGCATTTTCTCAAAGTGTTTTTTTTTACTTATTTGGTTTCTGTCGCTCGAGGGTGTCTGCCAACTAGCTTATAGGTGAAACAAAATTTCGCTTATCACCCCAAATTTTAGGTAGATTGGCGAAGGTTTGTATCGCATTATTTATTTTCAAATGTAGTTTTAAATATTCAATAAAGGTTTGTTTTCCAAAATATAAAAAATCATCAAAACAATTAATCTTTCAGCCCCGATTGCAATGGAAATCCTGCGCTTTTTAGCGCAGATTGTAATGGAAAGCGGGAATTGCAATTGCAAATACAAGAGGACAATTCGCTCCAAAAGAAAAGAAATTTCTATTTATATATCTTCCGATTTTGGTTTCTACTTTAAACACGCTACTTTTGCAAGACAACAACAAACAACGCTACTAAATGAATACAATAACTACAACCAATTTTAATTTTCCGAATCAAAAATCAGTTTATCACGGGAAAGTTCGTGAGGTTTATAACATTAATGACGACCTTTTAGTGATGGTTGCCACCGATAGATTGTCGGCTTTTGATGTCGTGATGCCAAAAGGAATTCCATATAAAGGGCAAATTCTGAATCAGATTGCAACGAAGTTTATGGAATTGACGCAAGATATTGTTCCGAATTGGTTGGTTGCTACGCCTGATCCAAATGTTGCTGTTGGGCATTTATGCTCGCCTTTTAAGGTGGAAATGGTGATTCGTGGTTATGTTTCGGGACACGCTGCCAGAGAATATGCTTTGGGAAAAAGAATTTTGTGTGGCGTTGCGTTGCCAGAAGGTTTGAAAGAAAATGATAAATTTCCAATACCTATTATTACGCCTTCTACAAAAGCGGATAATGGCGAACACGACGAGGATATTTCTCGGGAAGATATTCTTGCTAAAGGAATTGTTGCGGAAGAAGATTACTTGGTTTTAGAAAAATATACCAGAGCTTTGTTTCAACGAGGTACTGAAATTGCTGCCAGTCGCGGTTTGATTTTGGTGGATACCAAATATGAATTTGGGAAAACAAAAGACGGAAAAATCGTTTTGATTGACGAAATTCACACGCCAGATTCTTCACGTTATTTTTATGCTGATGGTTATCAAGAACGACAAAACAATGGCGAAGAGCAAAAACAACTTTCTAAAGAGTTTGTGCGTCGTTGGTTAATTGAAAATGGCTTTCAAGGAAAAGAAGGGCAACAAATTCCAGAAATGACGGATGAGTATATTGCCACAGTTTCTGAACGATATATTGAATTGTACGAGAATATTATGGGCGAAAAATTTGTGAAAGCAGATATTTCAAACATCAATAATAGAATTGAAAAAAATGTTTTGGGGTATTTGGAAACTTTGTAATAAATGTCAATTTTCATATTTAGAAGTAGCGGTTTCGGCAATCGTTAAAACTTCCGATTCCAATTCGTATCTTTGCGCTTTAGAAATTAAGAATAATGATTGAAATAGGAAAATACAATACGCTCACAATATTAAGAGACACCAAAGTTGGTTTGTTTTTAGGCAACCCAGTTGAAGATCCTGAAGGAATAAACGACATTCTTTTGCCGAATAAATACGTTCCCAATAAATTTGATATTGGCGAAGAGCTGATTGTATTTGTATATTTAGATCACGAGGAACGCCCGGTTTCAACTACTTTAGAACCGTATATTTTGTTGAATGAATTTGCACTTTTGCGTGTGAATTATGTCAATCAAATTGGTGCTTTTATGGATTGGGGAATGGAAAAAGATATTCTGGTTCCGTTCAAAGAGCAAGCCCGCCCGATGGAAAAAGGCAAACGCTATTTGGTTTATCTTTATATGGATGAAAAAACCAATCGTTTGGTGGCTTCAAGCAAAACCAATCAGTTTTTGAACAATGATACTCTTACGGTTGAAAAAGGTGAAGAAGTTGACTTGATTGTTTCCCATATTACCGAAATTGGAATCAATGTTATCATCAACGAGCAGCACAAAGGCTTGGTTTATAAAGATGAGGTTTATGATGATGCGATTCGAACTGGCGACAGAATGCGTGGTTATATTAAAACAATTCGCCCTGATAATAAAATTGATGTGGCGTTGCAAATACAAGGTTATCAAAGCATTGAACCTAATGCCGATTTAATTTTGGAAGAATTGAAAGCCAGT
>JBILPJ010000103.1:0-8244 GCA_044373975.1 Flavobacterium sp.
TTTCGATATGCTAAAAATCGGTGTTGGTCCTTCAAGTTCCCACACATTAGGCCCTTGGCGAGCAGCAGAACGTTTTCTTAGTGAATTGCGAACTAATGCAATATTTCAAAAAACCATCCGAATTAAAGTCGATTTATATGGTTCGCTTTCCTTAACTGGCAAAGGACACGCCACCGATTCCGCACTTATGCTTGGTTTGAGCGGTCAAGATCCTGAATATATTCCCATCGAAAATATATCGAAAATCATAAAATCTATCGAAGATAAAAACGAAATTCTTTTAGGAAACCAAATGCCAATTCCATTCTATTTTCTTCAAGATATTGTTTTCAATAAAAACTTCCTTCCTTTTCATTCAAATGGTTTAAAATTTACGGCTTTCGCCAATGATGATTCGGAATATTCATCAACCTTCTACTCAATTGGAGGTGGATTTGTCGTGAAAGAAGAGCGTGAAAATGCAAAACAAAAACTTAAAATAAAGTGTGCTTTTCCATTTCAAATTGCAAATGCAGCCGAACTTTTAGACTATTGTACCACAAAAAATAAGAAGGTTTCAGAAATCGTTTATGAAAACGAAAAGTCAATGCGTTCAGAAGAAACCATCCACCACGAATTGATGCGAATTTGGAATACAATGTTAGAATGCATTTATATTGGTTGCCACTCCGAAGGAATTCTCCCTGGGGGATTGAATGTAAGACGAAGAGCATTTGATATGCATCAAAATTTAATTGGTTTGGCAAATTATGATTCACCTCAAACTTGGCTTGAAGAAATCAGAAAAACCGAAGTTAAATTCCGTCAAATTTTGAAATGGGTAAGTTGTTTTGCCCTTGCGGTAAATGAAGTAAATGCTGCTTTAGGACGTGTCGTTACTGCTCCAACAAACGGAAGTGCAGGCGTAATTCCAGCCGTTTTGATGTATTATTTAGTTATCGAAAATCATAATGCGGGCGAAAAAGAAATCAAACAATTCTTGATGGTTGCGGGAGAAATTGGCAGTATTTTCAAAAAAGGTTCTACTATTTCTGCGGCAATGGGCGGTTGTCAAGCTGAAATTGGTGTTTCATCATCAATGGCGGCGGCGTCTTTATGCGAATTAATGGGCGGAACTCCAGAACAAGTTTTAATGGCAGCAGAAATTGCGATGGAACATCATTTAGGAATGACCTGCGATCCTGTGGGTGGTTTGGTTCAAATTCCTTGTATCGAAAGAAATACTATGGGAGCAATAAAAGCAATAAACGCTGCCGAATTAGCATTAGAAACAGATCCTAAAAATGCAAAAGTCCCTTTGGATAAAGTTATTGATACGATGTGGCAAACTGCAAAAGATATGAATAATAAATACAAAGAAACCTCTGAAGGTGGATTGGCAATAGCAGTAAATTTGGCAGATTGTTAGGGAAAAATTTAAAGTTTAAAGTTTAAAGTTTAATCGTTGAATCGGTTAATTGTTAAAATGTTTTTAGACTAATATGAATGTTTTACTCAGATTAAAAATCTGAAATCTGAAATCTGAAATTTCCAAAATAAACCGTACCAATATAATTATCAGTTTAATCAAACAAATTTGATTATTTTTGCCTAAATTTTTACTAAAACCATAAATCATAATGTCTGTAGCTAAAAAAGATTATAAAAGAATAACTACCAAGTCACTTATTGAGATGAAAGCCAATGGCGAGAAAATTTCAATGCTTACTGCTTATGATTACTCAATGGCAAAAATTGTAGATTCTGCTGGAATTGACGTGATTCTTGTTGGAGATTCTGCTTCCAATGTAATGGCGGGACACGAAACTACATTACCAATCACTTTAGACCAAATGATTTATCATGCTTCTGGTGTAATTCGTGCCATCGAAAGGGCTTTGGTGGTGGTTGATTTGCCTTTTGGAAGTTACCAATCAGATCCAAAAGAAGCCTTGCGTTCTTCAATTAGAATTATGAAAGAAAGTGGCGGACACGCAGTGAAATTAGAAGGTGGAAGTGAAATTAAAGATTCAATAAAGAAAATATTAAACGCCGGAATTCCTGTAATGGGGCATTTGGGCTTGACCCCACAATCGATATACAAGTTTGGAAGTTATACTGTTCGTGCCAAAGAAGAAGAGGAAGCTGAAAAATTGATGCAAGATGCAAAAATGCTTGAAAAAATTGGGTGTTTTGCATTGGTATTAGAAAAAATTCCTGCTCATTTGGCTGCAAAAGTAGCACAAAGTATTTCGATTCCTGTGATTGGAATCGGTGCTGGTGGTGGAGTTGATGGACAAGTATTAGTAATTCACGATATGTTGGGTATGAATAATGAATTTAGCCCACGATTTTTGAGACGGTATTTGAATTTATATGAGCAAATGACATCCGCAATTGGTCAATATGTGAAAGATGTGAAATCGAGTGATTTTCCTAATGTGAATGAGCAATATTAAATTAGACTTCTTAGAATATTAGATTTATAGACTTCTTAGAATTTAAAAGTTAATGTACTATTTTTTCATTTAAATATAAATAAATGCACCAGTTTAAAGAATTATTGATTTGGAAAAAAAGCAGAATTCTTTGTTCTGAGATTTATAGTGCAACATCTAATTTTCCATCTGAAGAAAAATTTGGATTAACAAATCAGCTTCGTCGCGCATCGGTTTCAATTCCATCAAACATTGCAGAAGGCTCATCAAGACATTCAAATAAAGACTTTTCTCGATTTTTAGAAATTGCAATTGGTTCAGCTTATGAAGTCGAAACTCAACTTTTAATTGCACTCGATTTGGGATTTATTACATCCGAAAACACGATGAAAATAAATACTTTATTACAAGAAATAATAAAAATGACTTCTAAATTCAGAGCTAATTTAGTTTGAATCTAAGAAGTCTATAAATCTAATATTCTAACTTGTCTATTTTGAAAATAGTTTCTGATAAAAATAACCTGCAAGTGCTTCACGAAGACAATCATATTATTGTGATCAATAAGCGTGTGGGAGATATTGTGCAAGGCGACAAAACTGGCGATAAACCATTGTCTGAGGTTGTGAAAGAATACATCAAAGTTAAATACAACAAACCTGGCGAAGTGTTTCTTGGCGTGGTTCATCGATTGGACAGACCAACAACCGGAATTGTAGTTTTTGCAAGAACCAGTAAGGCTTTGACCCGAATGAATGAACTTTTCAGCAATCGAGAAACGCAAAAAACGTATTGGGCAATTGTTAAAAATAAACCTATAAATACTGAGGATAAGTTGGTTCATTATCTGAAAAGAAATGAGAAAAATAATACTTCAAAAGCACATCTTAAAGAAGTTCCCGACAGTAAATTAGCAAGTTTAGACTATAAAATTATTGCTACGCTTCAAAACTATTTTGCATTAGAAATAAATCTACACACAGGAAGACACCATCAAATTAGGGCACAATTAGCTGCAATTGAATCACCAATAAAAGGAGATTTGAAATATGGTTTTGACAGAAGCAATCCCGATGGCGGCATACATCTTCACGCCAGAAAATTAGTTTTTGTGCATCCTGTTTCTAAAGAAAATTTAGAAATTATAGCTCCAACACCAAATGATGTGATTTGGAATGCTATTTAATAAAATATTCGTAAATTTATATTTTATATGTAATTTTATCAAAAATTTAAAATCAAAAAACTATGAAAAACATACTTTTATTTCCTATTTTCTTATTAACGATGAATGGCTTTTCTCAAGACCATTTTTCAGGGATTACAACATCAAAACGTGTTGGAATTCTGAATGTTGGAATGAATCCATCAGAATTAGCAAATTTAAATAGCCGCTTTGAAGTACAATTATTTTCTTCAAGCATAAATATTTCAAATGATAAAATCGGTTTTAATGATATTGTTGACGGGAATAATTTAGAATCCTTGATTTTCAATGGTTCAGAACCCGTAAATTTTAATGTTGATACAGAATTTTTAGGCCCTGGATTTGCAATAAAACTTCTTAAATGGGGCTTTGCTGTAACTTCAAAAGGACACATAAAAGCTAACATTGTTGATGTTGATCCAAATCTAGGTTCTGCTATTACAAATAATGCACTTAACGCAATTGGCGGTTCTTCGGTAATTTCAAGTTCCACAAATCAAAGAATGAATGCAACCGCTTGGGGAGAAATTGGGTTTTCAGTTGCTCGTAAAATATATGAAACAAAAAAACATAAAATTAATGCCGGGGTTACATTTAAACTATTGTTTCCTGGAGCGTATGCAAATATTGGAGTTGATAAATTTCAAGGAACAATTACTGATAATTTTGGAAATTTAACACTTACAAATGCAAGTGCAAATATGAATATTGCCTATTCAGGTAATCTTGGGGCAGAATTTACAAATACAAGCGATTATACCAAATCTGTATTTGGAAACCTTCAAGGAATGGCTACAGATATTGGGGTTGACTACCAACTTTTGGGTACAGGAAAAAACTATAAATTAAAAATTGGTGCCGCTTTGAAAAATATGGGAAGTATGACTTTTAAATCAGCGAGTAACTATTCTACAAATTATGAGTTGACAATTGAAGGTACTGAACAATTGAATTTGAATGAATTTCAAAATGATAACGGTATAAAAGATATTGAAAAAACTTTATTTGATAGTGGTTTTTTAAATAAAACCCCTCAAAATACTGATTTTAAAGTGCAGCTTCCTACAGTTTTGAACTTATATGCTGATATCAAAATTGTTCCTAAAGTAAATATCACACTTTTCACTCAACAAAAAATCAATAGCAATAGTGGAAATAATCAAATTACTTCTCAAAACATAATTTCTGCGACACCACGATTTTCAGTAGGATTTTTTGAAGCCTATCTTCCCGTTGCAATAAATGAAGTTTCAGGAACAACAGCAGGCTTTGGTTTTAGATTGGGAGGCTTCTTCCTTGGTTCCAATTCAATTATAACAGCCCTTACCAGTGATGGAAAACAAGCTGATTTTTACACCGGATTCCGTTTTGGATTTCTATAAATGATTGTACACTAAAAGCTTAATTCTAATTTTTAAAATTGTTATGGAATTCAAAACAAACATACAATTTAGAACAGAAACTCTAAAAAGATTATTACTTTCTATTGAAGAAAATGAAGATAGGATAGTTCAATCTTTGTATAACGATTTTAAGAAACCTGCTTTTGAAGCTGTTTTAACAGAAACTAATTATGTAATTAGCGACCTTAAGAACACAATCAAAAATATAAAATGTTGGTCGAAACCTAAAAAAGTACTTCCATCATTATTAAATTTTCCTTCAAAAGATTATATATATAGTGAGCCTTATGGCAACGTTTTGATAATTGCACCTTGGAACTATCCATTTCAATTGGCTTTATGTCCTTTAATTGCGGCTGTTGCAGCAGGAAATTCGGTTGTACTGAAACCTTCAGAATTAACACCGCACACATCAAGAATTATTGCAGAAATTATTTCAAATGTATTTGATAAAAATCACGTTGAAGTAATTGAAGGTGGTGTTGAAGTATCGCAAAACCTATTGTCACAACGTTGGGATTATATCTTTTTTACTGGAAGTGTGGCTGTAGGAAAAATTGTTGCCAAAGCTGCTGCAGAATATCTCACACCAATAACATTAGAATTAGGAGGAAAAAATCCTTGCATAATTGATGAAACTGCCAATTTAAAATTAGCTGCAAAACGAATTATTTGGGGGAAATTTATAAATGCGGGGCAAACCTGTATTGCACCTGATTATTTATTAGTTTACAAAAGTGTTAAATTGGAATTTATAGAACATTTAAAACAAGAAATCACCAATGCTTACGGTGAAAATCCTGAATTATCGCCTGATTTTACTAGAATTATAAACACAAAAAACTGGGAACGATTATTGAATTTAATTGAACCTGAAAAAGTAGTTTTTGGTGGTCAATCCAATAAAGAAACTTGCTTCCTCGCTCCCACTCTCATTGACGAGCCATCACTTGACAGTGATATAATGAAAGACGAAATATTTGGACCTATTTTACCAATTCTATCGTATCAAAACACAGTCGATTTGAAACATATAATTACAAAATACGAGAAACCGTTGTCTTTGTATGTATTCACGACAAACAATTATTTTGCTGAAGAAATGATTCAAAAATTCTCTTTTGGCGGTGGATGTATAAATGATACTGTAATTCATTTCAACAATAATCGATTGCCCTTTGGAGGCGTTGGTCATTCAGGAATTGGTGCGTACCATGGAAAATTTAGTTTTGATACTTTTTCCCATAAAAAAGCAATAGTAAAAAAAGCAAATTGGTTAGATTTACCGATGCGATATGCACCGTACAATTATAAAATGAAAACGATTAAGAAGCTTTTGAAATGGCTCTAAATTAAAACCAATTGCGTTTTTTAAAGTAATAAACCATACCAATTACTATAGAAAACATAAAACCGATTACAATATAATAGCCATTTGGATTTTTCAATTCTGGCATATTTTCAAAATTCATTCCATAAACTCCAACTATAAAAGTCAAAGGAATGAATATTGCAGAAACAATCGTTAATGTTTTCATGACTTCATTCATCTTATGATTTTGAGAAGAAAAAAAGAAATTGGAAGCACTTTCTAATGTAACCATATCGTCGTCAATTTGATCCAAAAGTTCTAAACTTTTTTGGTGTAAACGAGAAAAAAAACTGAAATTTTCATGAGCTATAGCGTTGAAAACATCATCATCTTTAATGCTTTTAATAGAATATAAAGAATCCCGTAACGGAATAATGGAGCGTTTCAAAAAGTTGAAATTATCACGGTGTTTCTCAATTTGTACCAAAACAGAAGGATTTACGCTGGTTTTAGAAAGGCTAATTAAAATTTCCACCTTGTCTTCTTCCGCTTCAATCGTGATATAGAAATTTTCCATTATCGCATCAAGCAATAAATAAAGTAAATAATCTGCTTTTTTAGTTCTCACAATTCCTGAATGGGTTCTAATTCGTTCTCGAATGTGCGTAAAGAAATCGCTCCTTTTTTCTTGAAAAGATACTAAAACCCCTTCTTTTATTAAGAAACTAATTTGTTCAATAGATAAATTATCGGAATTTTCAGTTGGCAAAAGTGATTTTATATTGAAAAATAAAACGTCATGAAGTTCATCTAATTTAGTTCTTCTTGTGGTATTTAATATATCTCCTAAAATAAAATTATCAACATCCAAGAAATTTCCAATTGATTTTATCAATTCAATATCATTCAAACCATGAATGTTCAACCAATTTATCTTTTTTAAATCCGTTTTTTTAGGAAATTCATTAATTTTAAAATCAGGATATTCAGTTAAATCAGTGTCATCATAGACAAACAATTGCATTTCGGTTTGTAATTTCTTATGAATTCCGGTATATTCCAATATTGAAGGCTGAACTTTTCTTCCTTTTTTATATCTAATTTTTCTCACAATGTCTAATTTTGTCTAAATTTAAGAATTATTCTAAAATTCAGAGTATTTTTACTAAAAATCATTAAATGAAAATTTTAATCATCAACATAAAAGAGTTAATTCAAGTTCGTGAAAAGGGAATTTTAAAAGTTTCTGGTTCAGAAATGGGATTACTTCCAACTATAAAAAACGCCTTTTTATTAATTGAAAATGATGTAATAGTTGCTTTTGGAAAAATGGAAAATTGTCCGAAAACAACCGTAGATACTACGATTGATGCCGCTGGAAAAATGGTTCTGCCAACTTGGTGCGACAGCCACACGCATATCGTTTATGCAGGAAATAGAGAACAAGAATTTGTAGATAGAATTAATGGTTTGTCTTATGAAGAAATTGCAAATCGTGGCGGTGGAATTCTAAATTCGGCTAAAAAACTCAACGAAACTTCAGAAGAAGAACTTTATAATCAATCGAAAGTTCGGTTGGAAGAAATAATGAAATTAGGAACTGGAGCGGTAGAAATTAAATCTGGTTACGGACTTTCTGTTGAAGGGGAATTGAAAATACTCCGGGTGATTCAAAAATTGAAATCCAATTATCCAATTGCTATTAAGGCTACTTTCCTTGGTGCGCATGCATTTCCATTAGAATTTAAAGAAAATCATAACGGTTATATTGATTTAATAATCAATGAAATGATTCCACAAATTGCCAAAGAACAACTTGCTGATTTTATTGATGTTTTTTGTGAAACGGGTTATTTTTCAGTAGAAGAAACCGAAAAAATTATGGTTGCGGGAATGCAATTTGGA
>JBILPJ010000104.1:0-8202 GCA_044373975.1 Flavobacterium sp.
GATAGTGGAATTCGGACTTTTGAGTTTAGAAATACGGGCGATGCGCCGCTGATTATTACGAATGTGCAATCGACGTGCGGATGTACGGTTCCGACGAAGCCGACTGAGCCGATTTTGCCAGGAATGACGGGAAAAATTGACGTGAAATACAATATGAATCCGGGTCCAATTCGTAAAACAATTACGGTGGAATCGAATGCGGTGAACGTGGAAGGCGGTAAAATTGGTTTAAAAATAAAAGGCGAAGTAATTGTTAAACAAGAGGTTAACTTGTTAGAAAAGAAAAAAGCATTGCCAAGTCAGTAATTTATTTCCATAAATAATGTTCTCGTCAAATTGAGTCCCGCATGAAGGGTGGTAGTGAAAATCCTCTGTGGAACAAAGTGGAATAGAGATTGAAGCGAACGACCTGACCCGAAGTTTTTACGCAGGGGCATGCCCAAATAAAAAAGCCTTTAACGAAATGTCAAAGGCTTTAATTTTTTTAAATAACAGGCTATAAAACGGATTTCTTTTTGCCGTTGTTTACTTCTTTTACAAACTTTATAAGTCCATTCATATAGGCGTCTTGGTCGTCGTACATTGCCATGTGGCTGCCGATTGGACAAAATAAATAACTGCCATTTGGGAATTGTGTGGACATCCATTGCATGTGTGCGGGATCCATTGTGTCGTTTTTGGCCCCTATTACTAGCGTTGGGGTTTTGATGTTTTTTAAGTCCATCGAGCGATCCCATTTTTCAAGTTTTCCTGAAAGTCCAAATTCACTTGGACCTTGCATAGAAACGTATAACGATTGGTTCATTTTTGCAAAAGAACGGTTCACGGGTTCTGGCCATTTGTCAATTGGGATTCTACAAATATGTTCGACATAAAAATTTGGCATCAGCAATTCCATGTACCTAGGATTCGTAAAATCTTTCTTGGCTTCCAGGTCTCGGATTTCTTTTAAAACTTCTGGTTTCATTTGTTTTGAAAGTACATCGTCGGCATATTTTCCATATAATGGTGCGCTCGACATCATATTGGAAATGATTAAGCCTTTCAAATTATCTTGGTATTTCACCGCATAATCTATGGCAAGAATTCCTCCCCAAGAATGTCCTAATAAGTAAAAATTGTCTTTGTTGAGTCCTAATGCTACTCGAACTTGTTCCACTTCTTCAACAAATCGTGGCAAATCCCACATGGTAGTATCTTTTGGATTATCAGAATTTCCGCAACCCAATTGGTCGTAATAAATAAATTCTACGCCTTCTTTTGGTAAGAAACTTTCAAAACACTCAAAATATTCGTGTGTTGCTCCAGGACCTCCATTTAACAATAAGATTTTCATCTTTGGATTGTTTCCAACTTTCTTCGTCCAGACATTGAATTTACCTTTTGGTGTGTTTATGGAAATCATTTTTATGCCTCCAGTTTGAACGCCAGCGTCTGTATTTGTAAAATATTCAGAGGAATTTTCGGTGGTAGCTTTTTGATTGCACGAAATAAGTACGGTTGCTAATGCAAGTACAAAACCGATTTTTTTAAATGTGTTTTTCATATTTAATGTTGTTTGAATTATAAAAGTATGAAATTAAAATTCATTATCTATATATGGACAATAATTAACTTCTGTTTACTATTTACGCAAGTGCTGCTTTCAACCCTTCAAAATCCAACGTAACTTGTTCGCCTGAAATAAGGTTTTTCAATGCAAATTTCCCTTCGTTCATTTCGGTTTCACCAACGATTATTGCAAATGGAATGGCTCGTTTATCAGCGTGCATAAACTGTTTTCCCACTTTTACAGCATCAGGATACAATTCTACTTTAATGCCAAAGTTTCGCAATTCTTTTATCGCTTTCATAGAATAGAACGCTTCTTTTTCACCGTAATTAATAAACAACGCTTTTGTTGTAGAAGTTACGGTTACAGGGAATAAATCCAATTCTTCAACAACCAAATAAATCCGATCCAATCCAAACGAAATTCCCACGCCACTCATGTCTTTCAAACCAAAAATTCCTGTCAAATCATCATATCTTCCGCCACCTCCGATAGAACCCATCGCAACTGCTTTAGGAGGAGCAACTTCAAAAATAGCGCCTGTATAATAATTCAAACCACGAGCCAATGTAACATCTAAATCTAAAATAGAAGTGGTTAAACCCAATTTAGAAACGGCATCGCAAATAAATTGCAACTCCTCTACCCCTTTCATTCCTTCATTTGAAGATGCCAAAAGCTGTGCTAATTTTTCGATTTTCTCGGAAATAGTTCCCGTGAAATTAAATAAAGGTTGTACTTTTTGGATTGCTTCCGCTGAAATTCCTTTTTCAAGCATTTCCGTTTTCACGCCGTCCTCCCCTATTTTATCTAATTTGTCTAAGGCAACCGTAAAATCAATTAACTTATCTGAAGCACCAATAACTTCGGCTATTCCAGACAATATTTTTCTATTATTTATTTTAATTGTAACACCTTTTAATCCTAAATTGGTAAAAACAGCATCATATAATTGCACCAATTCCACTTCTTGCCACAAGGATTTTGAACCAACAACATCGGCATCGCATTGAAAAAATTCTCTAAAACGCCCTTTTTGCGGACGATCGGCTCTCCAAACAGGTTGGATTTGGTATCTTTTAAAAGGAAATTCAATATCGTTTTGGTGTTGCACCACGTATCTTGCAAAGGGAACGGTCAAATCGTAGCGTAACGCTTTCTCAGAAATACTTGACGTTAATTTGTTACTTTCTTTATTTTGCAATGCTTTTTCATCGGCTTTCGCCAAATAATCACCCGAATTCAAAATCTTAAATATCAAACGGTCGCCTTCTTCGCCATATTTCCCCATAAGGGTTTCCGAATTTTCAAAGGAGGGTGTTTCAATTGGTTGAAAACCGAATTTCTCAAAATTGCTTTTTATAATCGAAATAATATATTGGCGTTTTGCCACTTCACTTGGTGAAAAGTCGCGCGTGCCTTTAGGAATACTTGGTTTCTGAGCCATTTTGATTGCAAATTTTAGGTTGTTGATTTTAGATTTGAACTGTCTAAAATCTTATTTCGTTTAAAAATCTAAAATCTAAATTCTTAAATCTTAAATTTCCTTTTTGCAAATATCTTATTTTTATACTAAATAATCCACCTTATAAAGTAAACTTGTAACAAAAATTGTATTTTCGTGACAAATTATAAACGATGTTCAAATTAACGAAAGAAAATATCCGAATTGCACTTGGTTCTATCCGCACTCAATTGTTGAGAACCATTCTTACTATTTTGATTATTGCAATAGGAATTACCGCTTTGGTTGGAATTCTAACGGTGGTTTCGGCATTGAAAAACACCTTGTCTTCTAATTTCGCATCAATGGGTTCCAATACTTTTAATATAAGTCAATACGAAACGAGCGTCCGAAGACGCGGTGGCAGTGACAGTGACTATTTTGAAAAAGAAAACCCAATTATTACTTATCCAGAAGCCAAAGCTTTCAAAGAAAATTACCAATATCCATTTACGGAAACTTCCCTTTCATTTACAGCGACTTCAAGAGCCGAAGTGAAATTTGAATCACAAAAAACAGATCCCGAAATTTCAGTTGTTGGTGTTGACGAACATTTTCTAGGAAATTCAGGATTACAAACTACCTTAGGAAGAAACTTCACAGGTTTTGACATTGATAATAATGCTTATGTTTGTGTTGTTGGTTCTGATTTTGAAAAAGGACTGTTGAAAGATGTGAATCCTATTGATAAGACAATTTCTATTCGGGGCGCAAAATTCAAAGTAATTGGAGTGTTAAAAGAAAAAGGATCGACTTTTGGAAACAGCCAAGATTTGCGGGTTTTAATTCCAATTCAAGTGGCACGCTCTTTATTTACAGCACCAAATATCAATTATACGATGAGTGTAATGGTGGCAAAAGAAGCATTATTAAATGAAGCCGTTGACAATGCTAATAATATAATGCGCCGAGTTCGGAAGTTAAATCCTGTTCAAGATAATAATTTTGGAGTTTCAAGAAGTGACGATTTAATCAATAGGATTTCAGAAATGACGGATGTTTTGAGTGCATCAGCTTGGATAATTGGAATCATCACCATTTTTGGATCTTCGATTGCTTTAATGAATATAATGTTGGTTTCCGTTACCGAAAGAACTCGTGAAATCGGGGTTCGAAAAGCATTGGGAGCTAAAAGAAGTACTATTGCATTTCAGTTTTTTATCGAAACTTTAATTATTGGACAATTGGGAGGATTGGTAGGAATAGTATTTGGAATTTTAATAGGATACGGAATTTCTACTGCTATCGATTTCAGTTTTGTAATTCCTTGGAGTGCCGTAATTGCAGCCGTTATAACCACTTTTATAGTTGCTGTTGTTTCGGGTTCTTATCCTGCTTTGAAAGCCTCAAAATTAGATCCAATTGAAGCGTTACGATACGAATAGTTAAATATTACAAGCAATCATTCTGTCATTTCCATAAATATCTTTGCGAAGTTCACTATTTTTGAAATGCATTTTTTCTAACAATTCAACGGTTTCTTTTCCAAGATATTGATTGATTTCAAAAAATAATTTTCCTTCGGGAGATAGATTTTTAGTCGCCAGTTCAGCGATTTTTCTATAAAAAATTAAAGCGTCGTTGTCTTCAACAAATAGTGCCAAATGAGGTTCGTTTGCCAAAACATTTGGTTTTATTTCCGCTTTTTCTAAATTACGAACATACGGCGGATTCGAAACAATGATGTCAAATTGTTGCTCTAAATCTTTGGTTTCCAATATATTTCTTTGAGTAAAAGCAACATTAACTTTATTTAAATCTGCATTTTCTTTGGCTGTAGCCAATGCTTTATCGGAAATATCAATTGCAAAAACTTCGGCATTAGGTATGTTTTTTGCCAATGAAATTGCGATGCAACCGCTTCCTGTTCCAATATCCAAAATCTTTATATTTTTGAAATTTGGCATATTTACAGCAGAAGAAATAATCCATTCCACTAATTCTTCGGTTTCAGGTCTTGGAATTAATACATTTTCATTGACTTTAAATTCTAAACCGTAAAAATGAGTTGTACCTAATATATATTGAATTGGAATTTCAAGTTTTAGCTTATCTAAAATTACATTCCAAATCTGAATTTCTTCCTTTGAAAATAACAAATCAATATTCAAAGCCAAATCAATTCTTCTCAATTGGCGTTGGTTTTCAAGAATCAAATAGAAGAAACTTTCCACTTCCATTTCATCATAAAAAGGCAATAATTCTGCTATAAATTTGGTTTTATATTCTTTTATTTTCATAACTATTTACAGCTTTTTCAGCATCCAAACTTCACAAGAATTGTGACCGGTATTCCCAATTTGTTGCTCTAAATATTCAAATCCTGATTTTCGATATAATTTTAGGGCGGCTTCCATATAGGTCATTGTTTCAATGTAACAACTTTCAAAACCAAATTCCGTTGCTTTTTCAAGACAAAAATCCATAAGTTTTTTACCTAAACCAAGTCCACGAGCTTCAGGAAGAAAATACATTTTTTGAAGTTCGCAGATGTTTTCATCCGAATTATCCAATTGCTTTATGCCTGCCCCACCAATAATTTTACCGTTATTTTCAACTACAAAATAAATGGCTTTTGGAACAGCATAAACTTCAAATAAGGAATCTAAATTCGGATCTGCATAAGCGGTACCGACTTTTGGCGCGCCCATTTCCATTAAAACATTTCTTACAATTGCTGCAATTTCAACGTTATCCTGCTTTTGTATTTCTCTAATTGTTATGCTTTCCATATTACTTTTAAAATCGTATTTTTGTGGCGTGAAGGTACAAGAAAAATATATAAAACGGTGCATCGAATTAGCCAAAAATGGTTTAGGAACTACCTATCCAAATCCGCTTGTGGGTTGTGTTATTGTATATGAAAATAAAATTATTGGCGAAGGATGGCACAAAAAATCTGGAGAAGCTCACGCTGAAGTAGTTGCAATAAATTCTGTGAAAGACAAATTACTGCTTTCTAAATCAACAATCTACGTAAGTTTAGAACCTTGTAGTCATTTTGGAAAAACACCACCTTGTGCTGATTTAATTGTAAAATATAAAATCCCAAATGTTGTAATTGGAACAATTGATCCAAATAGCAAAGTGGCGGGAACTGGTGTTAAAAAATTACTTGAAGCGGGGATAAATGTCACCGTGGGAATTCTTGAAGACGAATGCAACGAACTGAACAAACGATTTTTTACTTTTCATCAGAAAATGCGTCCATTTATAATTTTAAAATGGGCTGAAAGTAGCGATGGATTTATAAGTCCAAAAGTTAAATCAGAACAAAAACCCGTTTGGATTACGAATGAATTTTCTCGTCAATTGGTTCATAAATGGAGAAGTGAAGAACAAGCGATTCTTGTAGGAACGCAAACCGTTATTGACGACAACCCAACTTTAACCGTTCGGGATTGGGTTGGAAAAAATCCAATTAGAATTGTTATCGATAGAAATAATAAAATATCAAAAGAAAGTCATATCTTTGATAATCAATCACAAACAATTGTTTTTTCAGATTTTGAAATCAATTCGGAATCAGAGAACACTAATTTTTTTAAAATTGATTTTAATAAAAATAGTACCGAGCAAATCGTTGCTTTTTTATATGAAAGTAAGATTCAATCTGTAATTATTGAAGGCGGAAGACATACGATTCAATCCTTTATAGATAAAAATCTTTGGGATGAAGCAAGGGTTTTTAAAGGAGATATTTATTTGGAAGATGGAACTAAAGCTCCAATTTTAAATATAAAAAAACACAAAAAACAGACTGTCAAAAACAATACACTTTTAATCTTTCGAAACTATGATTGATACTATTATTTTTGATTTTGGAGATGTTTTTATCAACCTTGATAAAGAAGCAACTCCTTTGGCGTTAAAAAATTTGGGGTTGAAAGAATGGAATTCAAATTTGGACGCCTTGAATTTAGACTTTGAAAAAGGGAAGATTTCAGAAACGGAATTCATACTTGGGTTTCAAAACTACATTCCCAATGCCACAATTCATGAAATTCGAGAAGCTTGGAATGCAGTTTTATTGGACTTTCCATTGTATCGGCTTGAATTTTTACAGATGCTTTCGCAAAAACACCGTCTTTTTTTATTGAGTAATACAGATTCTATTCACATCGAACGATTCCAACATAGAGCTGGGATTTCATTTTACAGAGATTTTTACCAATGTTTTGAAAAAGTATATTTTTCATTTGAATTAGGAATGAGAAAACCCGAAGCAGCCATTTTTGAATTTGTAATCAAAGAACATAATTTGTTACCAAAAAATACTTTGTTCGTTGACGACAATCTTCAAAACATTGAAAGCGCTGAAAAATTAGGGCTTCAAGTTTGGCATTTGCAAAAAGGAGAAGAAGATGTTATTGATTTATTTGCCAATAAAATAATTTAAAATACAATTGGAATTAAAAGACACGTATAAAACAATTGCAAATCCTTCAGACGAAGTTTTATTCAAAGAAAAAAGCAGTAAATTTTTTCGGATATGCCTTTCCGGTAAGTTCCCAAGAAGAAATAAAAATGCATTTAGAGCATTTGAAAAAACAGCATTTTGGGGCTGTTCATTTTTGTTATGCATATCAAATTGGCACTGAAAAAATAGAATTTCGAGCTAATGATGATGGCGAACCGAGCAATAGTGCGGGAATGCCAATTTACGGACAAATACAATCTTTTGAACTTACGAATATATTAATTGTAGTTGTTCGCTTTTTTGGAGGAACAAAATTAGGAGTTGGAGGTTTGATATCTGCTTATAAAACAACGTCACAAATGGCTTTAGAAGCTGCAACAATAATTGAAAAAACAATTGATGTCCGTTTCAGAATTACTTTTGATTATAAAAATATAAATAAAGTGATGCGGATTATTAAAGAAAAAAAAATAAATGTGATTTCTCAAAAAATTGAATTAGATTGTGAAATTGAAATTTCCACTCGAAAAAAAAATGTCGAAGAAATATCCGACATTTTTGAAACTTTATTTGAGATTTCCCTTACAAAATTGTGATTTAGTTGTGAAAAGTTTACCTACGCTAAAATATCTTTAATATAGTGAGGTGGCTGAATTGGTTTTCCTGTTAATAAGTCAACAAAAACCAAGATGAAATGAGCAGTTGTTAACAATTCATTTTTCTCAT